>JBMSGX010000108.1:0-7630 GCA_049416285.1 Crocinitomicaceae bacterium
GAAGATGATCCTTCTGGGGAGAAAGATGAGAACGGAAAGGTTAAACGTGTTGCGGTTGAAGTACCTAATCAGGTAAATAATGTGAGCCCAGCGTGGACTAAGGCACCAATCGATCTAAAAGATGAGGATTATGCTGCTTTCTATAGAGAGTTATATCCAATGACTTTCGAGGATCCATTGTTTCACATTCACTTGAATGTGGATTATCCTTTTAATCTCACAGGTATCTTGTACTTCCCAAAGATCACGGAAAATGTAGAGGTACAGCGAAATAAGATCAACCTGTACTCAAATCAGGTGTTTATTACAGACTCAGTTGAGCAGATCGTACCAGAGTTTTTAACCTTACTTCATGGTGTTATTGATTCACCCGACATTCCATTGAACGTATCAAGGTCTTATTTGCAAAGTGATGCAAATGTTAAAAAGATCTCAGCGCATATCACCAAAAAGGTGGCTGATAAGCTCAATGATATGTTCAAAAAGGACCGTAAAGATTTTGAAGCGAAATGGGAAGACTTGCAAGTATTTGTTCAATACGGAACGCTTGCAGAGGAGAAGTTTGCCGAGAAAGCAAAAGGATTCAGTCTGGTAAAGAATACGGATGGAGATCACTTTACTATTGAAGAGTACATTGAAAAGGTGAAGCCGCTTCAAACAGACAAAAATGAAAAGGTTGTCTTCTTGTACACGAATAGTCCTGAAGAGCAATTCGGATTTGTACAAAAAGCCAAAGACCGTGGTTACGATGTGCTTCATCTCGAAGGCCCACTTATTCCACATTGGGTAGCCAAAGCAGAACAGTCATTTGAGAATGTTTCATTCGCACGTGTTGATGCGGACACACTCGAAAAACTGATCCAGAAGGAAGAGGAGCTTCCATCCAAACTTTCAGAGGATGATCAGAATACGCTAAAGCCAATGTTCGAAGAAGTGGTGGATAAGCAAAAGTTCCAGGTCCAGTTTGAGAGCATGGATAGCAAAGATGCTCCGATCATCATCACACAACCTGAATTCATTAGAAGAATGATGGAACAGCAACGTATGGGAGGCGGTGGCTTTTATGGAGCATTCCCTGAAACCTATAACATGGTGGTCAATAGCAACCACGACAAGATCTTGAATATACTTGAGACGAAAACGAAAAAATCTCAGGAAAGAAAGATCAAGCAGTTAACGGATATTGCATTGCTTTCACAAGGCATGTTGAAAGGTGAGGCGTTAAATGCTTTTATTGAACGAAGTATAGACCTCGTCTAGAATTATTGTATAATAAGGGTCGCAAGTGCGGCCCTTAAATTTTTAAGATATTGTATAAGATCATTTTAGCGATTGCGGGATTCTTCCTTTTTAAAGGTAAGATCTTTGGTGCAATTCTCGGTTTTATTGTTGGTTCTCTGATTGATAATTATCAGTCACTTATGGGGCGCGCTCGCGCTCAGGCAGAGAGTGAAGGAAGATCGTTTAATCCGGAAGATGTATTCCGTTATTACCAGCAACAGTCTTCTGCTAACGACATACCGACGATGCTTATGGTGCTATCTGCTGCAGTTATGAAGGCTGATGGAAAGGTGCTTAAAGCTGAATTGAATTATGTAAAAACGTTTTTTAATCAGCAATTCGGCCCGCAATTTAGTACGAGACACCTTCAGGAGTTAAAAAGATACCTCGATTCAGACAACATTCCACTTGAGCAGATCTGTAATGATATACGTATGCGTACACCGGCAGAAGTACGCGTTCAATTGCTGCACTATCTATTCGGAATTGCAAAGGCAGACAATGATGTTTCAGAGTCTGAGATCCGCGTTATTGAAAGAATTGCTTCTCTTCTAGATGTTTCAAGAACTGACTTTGAAAGTGTAAAGAATATGTTCTACAGGAACATTGACTCCGATTATAAGATCCTCGGTATAGATGCGTCCGCTTCGGATGATGAAGTGAAGAAAGCTTACAGAAAAATGGCCATTAAATTCCACCCTGATAAGGTTGCTCAAATGGGTGAGGAATATCAAAAGGGGGCTAAAGAAAAGTTCCAGCAAATTCAAGATGCTTACGAAGCCATCAAAAAGAGAAGAGGATTTAAATAACCTCTTTCAATTCTCGTGGCAAGAATGGATTGAAGCTTATCCCAAATACACCGTTTAACTGTCCAAAGAAAAAGTGTTGGGACGCCTTATCTGAAGGATTATTTGTTGTTCGAATATCAGGCATGTTGATATATCCTCCTTTCGCTTCAAATTGTAAAAAGAAGTATTTCCAGAATGTAAACTGAATACCTGACGTAAGGCCCAATCCAAAACCGGCCAGATGGAATTCGTCGTGCCTGTCGTTATTAAGTAAGGTCGCATTCGTTTTTGGTAGTAAAATACCGGCTCCCACACCCAATATTGATTCGAATCGTGCATTGCCTCGTTGATAAATTAGACCGTGCCTGCGTAGCTCTATGTTTTCGTAATTAAGACCATCCGTGTGCTCAAACATGAGGAATTTCGGATCGAGGTTAATGGTATCCATTTTATAAGATCCGTCATATACCGTTCCTGAACCAGCGATCTCTCCAGTGATCGTTACATCCTGGAAATTTTGAACCACATATTTCATGTGGTCCACGCCCAGCGATATGCTTAATTGTGAATTTAGAAATACACCAAGTCTGAAATTGTATTGAGGCAAGGTCATTCTTGTCGGACTAAAATAGTCTCTAAAGCTGAACGCTGTCGGGCGATCTTTTGCTTGAACATTGTGAAGTTGAAAGGCGTAGTCATTTCCCTCAAAATGAATATCAGACCGAGTGTAGAACCCTCTGTTCCATCCCCAGTACATGTAGATCTCACCCTTATTATGTGGTGTAGACTGACTGAATGTAAAATTGGTCGCAAGTATTGCGATGATGACCAGAATTTTGTACATCTGAATTATTGAGGTTTACCTATGATGAATATTGTAGGTTTTTTGTTCAGATCATATGCCTTTGACCGCCAATCTTCAACGGAATGGGTTTGAATATTTTCAGAATGCATAGTGATGTCGCTTGCGATACAAAGCATTGTTGCATCCGATAATTCGTTTAAAAGATCCTCAAGAACATTCATGTTTCGGAATGGAGTATCCATGAAGATGTGTGACATGCCATTTCTGCGCGTATCATTTTCATAGTTCTTCAAGGTGTGAATTCGTTCTTTTCGATCCTTAGGTAAATAACCGTGAAAAGTAAATTCCTGTCCTGAAAAACCGCTACCCATCAACGCGAGAAGTATGGAGGAAGGTCCAACTAACGGCTTGATATGAATTCCTTTCGTATGTGCCAAAGCGACCAATTCTGCGCCCGGATCAGCAATGCCGGGACAACCAGCTTCAGACATGACTCCAAGGTCATTTCCTTCTAGAATCGATTGGATCATAGGATAGAGGTCTGATTTTTCCGTCTTTTTGTTCAGAATAAAGAACGTACAATCGTCAATTGGGAAAGAGCGATCTAGTTTTCTTAAAAATCGTCTTGCCGTTTTTATGTTTTCAACTGCGAAATGCCTCAATCCAGTCGTTTTATGATAAACGCCGTTCGGTATTACAGCATCAACCTGCTCGCCTCCCAATGTCATTGGTAGGAGGTAAATATTTCCTTTACTCATTAGAATATTGTTCTATGATCTTGTCCGTTGCGAGGTCAAGCATATTATATACATCAATAAACCCCTGGTCTCCTCCGTAGTAAGGATCTGGAACCTCCAAATCACTGCCTGGATTAGATTCGTTTAAAATTAGTTTGACCTTCGCTATTTCTGATTCACCTGAAGCCAAGGCAATAATATTGCTGTAATTACTTTTGTCCATAGCGTAGATCAAGTCGAATTCATTGAAATCACTGTGAACAAACTGTCTTGATCTCAAATCATCGATGTTGAGTCCGAAGCGTTTTGCAGTTTCTCGCATACGAGGGTCAGGTGCTTCTCAAGCATGAAAACCGGATGTTCCTGCCGAATCTACTTCAAAATTCAAGCTATTTACTGCGGATTTTTCACGCAATAAACCATGTGCCAATGGTGATCGACATATGTTTCCTAAGCATACCATTAAGATCTTCATGTAACAAAATTAACATTCAACCTTTATTTAACTACCGAATATTCGATAATTCGTACTATTTGCTCAACAGCTAACTGGGTTAATTTAAAAAAACGTTAAAATGACTGAATCCCAGCCAACTAAAAGGGTGATCCATACGTATTATTATAGGGATCAATATTTTGACTATGAGACAATTAAAAATTACAAAGCAGGTTACGAACAGAGAAACGGCCTCTCTTGATAAGTATTTACAAGAGATCGGACGTGTTGATCTGATCAGTGCTGAGGAGGAGGTAGAGCTTGCGCAACGCATCAGAGAGGGAGATAAGGCAGCATTAGAACGTCTTACAAAAGCGAATCTGAGATTCGTTGTCTCCGTCGCGAAACAATATCAAAATCAAGGGATGTCACTTCCTGATCTTATAAACGAGGGAAACCTCGGACTGATCAAAGCCGCTAAACGTTTTGATGAAACAAGAGGATTTAAATTTATCTCTTATGCGGTTTGGTGGATCCGCCAGTCTATTCTTCAGGCATTGGCGGAACAAGCGCGTATAGTCCGATTGCCATTGAATAAGATCGGAACAATCAATAAGATCAATAAAGCCTTTTCACATCTGGAGCAGGATCTCGAAAGAGCTCCAACTGTTCAGGAAATGGCTGATTTCATGGAGGTTAGTGTAGATGAGGTGGCGCAGGCCATGAAAAATAACGGTCGTCATGTATCCATGGACGCTCCTTTGGTAGAGGGTGATGAGTCTTCTTCCTCCATGTATGATGTTTTAGAGAAAGATTCTTTACCTGGTCCTGAAAAAGAGCTAATTAATGAATCTCTTAGTAAAGAGATAGAACGTTCTTTATCTACGTTAACGGATAGAGAAGGGGATGTTATACGTCTCTATTACGGACTGAGTGGAAGACATCCAATGACACTTGAAGAGATCGGAGAGAGATTTGAATTGACGCGTGAACGTGTCAGACAGATAAAAGAGAAAGCAATTCGTAGAATGAGACAAACTTCCCGAAGCCGGATGCTAAAATCATACCTAGGTTAAGCGGGGTCTACGTCAACGACAATACGAATAGGTTTGTTGGAAGGAACGCTATAAAATGAATCAATGATTTGTTGAAGGCGTTCCTTTACTTTTTTATCGGAAGCATTGCGCTCTATCTTTAGCGTAATCTGTTTTAAATATAGATTGTTTATCCGTTTAATGATTGGATATTCTGGACCTAATACTCTCTCCTTAAAAACAGCTTTTAAATTATTGGCTAGATCATGTGCACCTATATCAATTTTCTGCTGATCCTTGTGCTTCAACGTTAGAACGATCACCTTATAGAAAGGTGGGTAGAAGTAGTTCTTGCGTTCTATGATCTCTTGCTTATAAAAACCTTCATAATCATGTTCATGAACCTTATGGATCACCCAATGATCGGGATCTCCTGTTTGCAGGATAACCTTTCCGCGTTTACTTCTTCGCCCTGCTCGTCCGGCTACTTGTGTCATCAGCTGGAAAGAACGTTCAAATGCCTTAAAGTCCGGTCGGTTTAGAAGCATGTCAGCATCAAGAATACCAACGAGATTTACATTGTCGAAATCTAATCCTTTGGATACCATTTGCGTCCCGATCAGGACATCGATATTTCCATTCGCAAAATCGTTAAGGATATTCGCGTAAGCGTTTTTAGATCTGGTAGTATCAAGGTCCAAACGCTTTATTTTTTTATCCGGGAAGATCAAACTAAGCTCATCTTCAATTTTCTCCGTCCCAAATCCGATCATTTTAAGCCGGTTACTGCCGCAAGCAGAGCAAGTCCCGACGGGGTTTACGGTGTATGAGCAGTAATGACATTTTAAGCTGTTAGAATGCTTGTGATAGGTCAATGAAACATCACAGTTTTGACAAGAAGGAGTCCAATTGCAAATCTCACACATCCAAAGTGGGGTATAACCTCTTCTGTTTTGAAATAGGATCACTTGCTCACCCAAATTCAACGCTTCTCGCATATTATCGATAAGGAATGAAGTGAAGTCGGACTGCATACTTTTTTGACGTCTTTCCTTCGCAACATTCGCGCAAAGGATTTCAGGCATTAAAAGATTACCAAAGCGCTCTTTTAGTGGTATTAACGTATACTTTCCCTCAAGAGCATTGTGATAACTCTCCATAGATGGGGTAGCCGACCCCAATATCACATTTGCTTTGTGAATATTTGCCAATACGATCGACGCATCTCTGGCATTATATCGCGGTGATGGATCGTACTGCTTAAAAGTTGATTCGTGTTCTTCATCTACAATGATCAATCCTAGGTCTTGAAAAGGAAGAAAGACAGACGACCTTGCTCCAAGGATAATTCTGAATTTATTCGGATCGTTCTGGAGCACGTGGTTCCAGATCTCAACGCGTTCGTTCTGATTGAATTTTGAGTGATAGACGCCGATTTGGTCTCCAAAATATGCTGATAGACGCTGTATCAATTGAGTAGTCAACGCAATTTCAGGTAGCAAGAATAAAACTTGTTTACCCAGGTCCAATTGCTCTTGTATCAATTGTACATATATCTCTGTTTTTCCGGATCCAGTAACGCCATGCAAAAGAACAACCTTATTTTCCTGAAAAGCTTCATGGGTTTTTGCAAGTGCATCTTTTTGACCTTCTGAAAGTTCTTTGATTTCAGAATTTGGGTCTTCGTTATCTTCAAATCTGGAGATCTCCATTTTAACCTGAGTGATCACAGACTTTTTCTCTAATGTATTCAATGAGGAAAGAGAGATACCACTATCAATAAGTGTTTTTCTTTCAACAGGATTACAACCTTCAGCGGAGTAATTTCCTTCAGATAGTAATTTCAATAACGCTTCCAATTGTTTCTGAGAGGAAGTATTGCCTTCCAATTCAGAAATGAGTGTATTTAATAGCTCTTCATCTTGATACTCATCTTCAAGTACAATATATGTTGCGGTTTTGGGCGTGAATTTCTCGTTCAGCTCTTCTAGGGATATAATTGCCTTCTTGTCAATTAACGTTTTGATTGTAGGTTGTATCGTTTTGATACCCAGAATTTCTGAAATTTCTTTCAAGTCAAGCGATTCTCTGATCTCGAGTGATTCGATAATCTCTTGCTCACGTTCTGTAAAATACTTTGGGTCGTAATTAAAGTCCGGGTGAAGTACAACTTTTGTTTCGCTGGCTAATTTGAAATTAGCCGGCAAGGCTGCGTTCATGACATCCCCGATCGGTGCCATGTAGTAATTGGAGATCCACTGCCAGAATTTGTACTGATGTACTGTGATAATGGGGTGTTCGTCTAACGTATATTCTATATACCTGGCCTGATATTCTGAAGGTACGTCCTCATGCACAGATGTAACGATCCCTGTAAGCAATTTTGCTCTTCCAAAAGGAACAATAACGCGACAACCGGCAAACACCTGGTCGTTTAATTCAAATGGGATTCGATAGGTAAACTCTTTCCTTATCGGAACCGGTAGAATGACATCAGCAAAAAGCGTTTTCCTTTCAGACATGCACTAATTTAGTAACATCATCTGATT
>JBMSGX010000109.1:0-7587 GCA_049416285.1 Crocinitomicaceae bacterium
CCTAAAAGAGGATCTTCGACTGTAGCTGTTCCATCGCAATCACAATCAACATCAGTGCTGATTGCAGATGCAATCATCGGGTCAAGGCAGCCGTTATTAAGCGTTTCAATACAATTCTGATTATCCGTAGTGTTGTAAGCTCCTGGGGTTTGTTCATCACTGGGACCAGGCCCTGTTCCTCCAACAACCCAATTAGCTTGAAGGAAAAAATCACAATCAACAGTGTTTTCAGCGTACACAACATCTCCCGACATAGAAGCACTGAAATAAATATTGTTGTTTTGGTTATTGTTTCCCCATGAAACAGAATGAACAGGTGTGGATGTATCAGTAGGGTCATAGATCTGAAATGAATCATCTCCATTTGCCATTCCTATTTGCGACCATACTCCGCCAGAAGCCCATTCCGTTGGATAATTAGAGCTTGTTGTGTTTGGCGTTAAGGGATTAATTGAATTATCAGCCCTATCAAACAGAACTGAACTAATAGGTATAACCAGTCCACAATTTGCATCAATCATTGACAAGTCATCTGATGGCAAGGAAGTATTTGGATCAGCATCATTGTAAATTGTGATAATCGTACCTACAGGAATACAGGCCCAGAAAGGATCAAGAGAGAATCGACACGCGCCAGGGGCGATACCTAAACCAGAACCAGGACCACCAGTAAAATGCCCATTATTATCATCAAAAATCCAACCTCTCAAATCCATACAAGGAAGCACGTCTCTACACGAAATAGTCTGAGAAGGGTCAGGAATTACGACAAATTCAACATATTCCTGAACTCCACCAGATCCTTGTGAAATCTCGTTAATCACAAGTGATTGTGCTGTCAATGAGAAATAAAAAATTGAGAAGAATGGTAGTAGTAGTAAATTTCTCATAAGAAAAATGGCATGAAGCCTTGTGTTTTCCAATTTTAAAACCGGTGAGGTTTCAACTTTGCAGTATCTAGGATATCCCACCGATAATTTGGTGCAAAATACTATGAATAAACGGTTTAGTCAAGAGGTGTTTTTTAACAAAACATTAATTTCTTCAACGATTCATTCGGGACATTATCGTTTTGAAAGGTCGACATAATCCGAAGCAACATCAAAGGATGTGTATAGCGTCGCATTATGATCAAAGATCTCAGTATTCTCAGATGTTAAAAACCGTATTGTGCCATTTTTTGAGCATTTCCCCTCAATTTCAACGTGTCTTTCAAGATAATCCGCTAAGCTATTCGCAATAATTTCGCCTTGTGCAATTACTTTAATATGATCCGGAACTATTGCTTCAATCTCGTTCAAGATCAACGGGTAATGGGTGCAACCGAGTAAGATCGTATCAATTTCACTCGATTGCTGCAGTAGTTTTTGAATATCTTGTTTTATAAATGCTCGCCCTTCATCTGTCTGATGTTCATTGTTTTCTATCAATGGCACCCAAATGGGGCAAGCATGTTGATACACCCGGCAATCCGGGAAAAACTTATGAATCTCTATTAAGTAAGATTGCGAACTGACAGTTCCTTCAGTAGCGAGCACACCTATGTTTTTCGTTTTTGAATAATTTCCAATAAGTTCTGTACTAGGCCTGATCACACCAAGTACCTTCTTTCCAGGTGCTATTCTTTGCAGGTCATTCTGCTGGATAGTTCTGAGTGCTTTGGCTGAGGCTGTATTGCATGCAAGGATTACCAGATGACATCCTCTGTCGAAAAGTTCCTGGACTGCTTGCAGCGTATATTCATAGATCACTTCAAATGATCGGGTACCATAAGGAGCACGTGCATTATCACCCAAGTACAAATAGTCGTACTGAGGAAGTCTTTTTTGAATATCTTCCAAAACCGTTAATCCTCCATAACCAGAGTCGAATATACCTATTGGGCCTGCCATTAACGTAAAACTACAAAAAAAGGGAACCTAATGGCTCCCTTTAAATTCTATTCGTTTAACGGATTACTTTGAATCCATTTTTTCTAATTCTGCTCCTACTTTGTCAGTAATGTCATGAATCTCGTTGAAGTAAAGCAACATCGACTGATCCACTACATAGTCGTACTTATTAGCCTTTGCAACGTTGTCAACTGCCTTCTGTACCATTTCAAGGATCGGTTGATTCAACTCCTGTGCGATACGCTGCAAGTCCTGCTGAAGAGACTGCTGCTTCGTTTGGATCTCCTGATCCTTCTGCATCAACTTCTTCTCCTCTAGGTCACGTACAACTGGTGCCATGTCCTTCTCCTTTTCACGGAAGTTTTGAATTGCTTTGTTAAGATTTGCTTCCATCTCCTGCAACTCAGTCAATCCTGAAATACGGATCTCATCCAATGTCTTCTGTGCTTCAAGGTAGCTCGGTAATGAGTCTAACAAACCTTGTGAATTAACTGAGGCCACTTTTGTCTGAGCCATTGCCAATCCAGCACCAAATACAACTGCAAATACTAATAATAACTTTCTCATTTTCTGTTTTTCTAAATTAACTACTTCTTAGAGATCCCTAACTCTCTCAGTATTTGATCACTGATGTCGTATTTGGAATCTGCATAAACTAAATTACTTTGATTCGCTTTATCGAATACAAACGTAAAATTCCTTTTTGAAGCGACTTCCTGCATTGCGTCGAACACTTTGTCCTGAATGGGTTTGACTAATTCCTGTCGACTCTGGAAATAGTCTCCATTCACTCCGAAGCGCATCTTTTGCATCTGCATAGCTTCTTTTTCCAACTTATCAATTTCCTCCTTACGCTTCTTCTTTTCTTCAGAAGGCAGAAGTACTTCTTCTCTTGCGAAATTATCCTTCTTCTGATTCAGGATGTCGTAAAGCTTTTCGATCTCTTTCGTCCAACGCTCCGCCATCTTATCCAACTTCGCTTTTGCCTCTTCGTACTCCGGCATTTTATTCAGAATATAATCTGAGTCAATGTAGGCGTACTTCTGAGCATTTGCAAACGATGTGCCAAACATGAAAAGCAAGAAAAAAAGTAGTGGTCTCATAATATCTGTTTTCATTGCCGAACGGCGAAATTAATACTTTTATTGTGATTCATTGAATTACAACTCACCAAGATTCGCACCAATAATAAAGTTCAGCTTACCGTACCACCCTTTCTGTAAGATCTGAATATCAGAATCTCCTCCGAATCCTGATGCCCAAGGATCAAGTCTATCAAATCCAAATCCATAATCAAGACCAAGCATACCGAACATTGGAAGGAATACACGGATTCCTAATCCGGCAGAACGCTTAACATTGAATGGGTTAAAGTCTTTGAATGTAGGGTATGTATTCCCTGCTTCAACGAAAGCCAAAGTATAGAATGTTGCAGATGGGTTCAATGAGATCGGGTATCTCAACTCCATCGTGTACTTAGCGATCAGCGGGTCTCCTCCTTGCGTATTCAGCGCATTGTCCGGATATCCTCTTAATGCAATGATCTCCTGACCACCCAGCTGATTCACACCGGTAAGTCCTGATCCACCAAGTGTAAATCGCTCAAATGGTGTAAGTCCTTTCTGGTAATTGTATGCACCCATGAATCCAAATCCGAAACGCGGCATCAAGATCAGTTTCTTATCAGCAGTTAACGGCAAGTACCATTCTCCTGTAAACTTGAGCTTATAATACTCCAGGAATTTATATCGCTCCTGATCTGATAGACCAGTGTAGTCATCTACGCCATCAAAGTATGAATATGGCAATGTCGACTTCGCGAAGAATCTAATGTTAGAACCAGATTGTGGATAGATCGGTGAGGTAACACTACTTCTTCTTAACTCATATTCCAAACTGATGTCGTTCGCATATCCATTTGTGAAGATCACGAAACGTGTATCATCAACTACATCATAGTAAGAGTAAGACAATGCATATGACGCGGTGAAGAAGTCATCCGGCCACTTTTTACGCCTTCCGATCCCTACTCGTGCCGTCGTAATTCCAATACCTGAATACAGCGCATTGCTTCTTAAGTAACCATTACCCAATGCCGTGTGATTGATCATGAATGAAAGCGAGTTAGGTTTCTTTCCACCTAACCAAGGCTCTACAAACATGAAGTTGTATCCTTGATAGAATTTACCATTGGTCTGTGCTCTAATGGACAAACGCTGTCCGTCTCCTCCAGGCAATGGCCTCCAAGCTTCTTTCTTAAAGATCTTCTTCGTACTGAAGTTATTGAATGTTAATCCTAGTGTACCGATCAATGTTCCTCGACCATTCACACCAGCTCCTCCATATCCTCCGGAAAGTTCGATCTGATCTGACGATTTCTCTTCAACGACATATTCAATATCAACCGTACCGTCCTGAGGGTTTGGTATTGGATTGATCTGGAATGCCTGTTCATTGAAATATCCAAGCTGTGCCAGTTCACGCTGTGTTCTTATAATGTCATTTCTATTGAAGAGGTCTCCCGGTTTTGTACGGATCTCTCTTCGGATAACATGCTCACTTGTCTTAGTATTTCCTTTAATGATCACTCTCTTCACACGCGCCTGTTTCCCTTCGATAATTCGCATCTGGTAGTTGATGTGATTATCAACGATACTCATCTCCACAGGGATCACCTGAAAGAATAAGTATCCACGGTCCATGTAAAGTGATGAAATATCACGCCCATCCATACTCATGAAGAGACGCTGTTCTAACAATGTTTTATTGTAGATATCGCCACTCTTTATTCCAAGCACAGTATCCAGGAAGGATGAACGGAATTTTGTATTTCCAACCCATTCGATGTTTCCGAAGTAGTATAATTTACCTTCATCCACATCCATCTCAATGGTAAGGTTTTTAGGGTCAGCAAGATATACCGTATCTCTTCCGATCTCCGCATCACGTAATCCGATCTCATTGAATTTCCCTATCATCAGATCGCGATCACGCTTGTAGGCAGACTCTGAGAATTTTGAACGTTTGAAGACTCTCCAAAGGGCTTTCTCTTTGGTATCCTTCATAGCCCATTTCAACTTCCATGTTGGAATCGATGTATTACCTGAGATATTAATATCTCCGATCTTAACTTTTTCTCCCTTATCGACATTGATAACGAAGATCTCAGAATTGTTAATCAACGTATCAGTTACACGATCGATGTTCACGCCAACAGAGTAATATCCTTTCTCCCTGAAGTATCCTTTGATCCTATTCTCAGTTGCAAAGACAAGGTTTTCGGAGATAGTTTTTCCGGAGAACAATGTAATTTCTTCTCTGATCTTATCAGCCTCTCTTCTGTTTACACCAACAAATCTGAAACGTGAAAGCTTTGGTCTTGGCGTTAGAATGATCCTCAAATAAAGAACTCCAGCAACCTCTTTCTCAGCTTTGATCTCAACATTAGAGAAAAGCCCCTCATCCCAAAGGTTTTTTACTGCCTTTGTAATCTTATCTCCAGGAACGGTTATCGTTTCTCCTTGTCTAAGGCCGGTAAGTAATCGAATGGCATTATGATCAAAGTTATCAGCCCCTTCTACGCGAATAGGTCCAAGCTCATATTCCTGGGGGCGCATGTAGTCAACGTACAAGTCTCCAATAGAAACGGGACCGAGCGAATCCTGCTGAGCGAAACTGCTAACTGCAGAAAAAGCAAGTATTAGGGTAAGTATATATTTGATCAGATTCATGCGTGTTTTTATAGCTGTGCTGATACTTTACCAAACCTTCTTTCTCTCGACTGATAATCGAGGATAGCTCTGAAAAAGTCATCTTGTTTAAAGTCCGGCCAAAGCACCTCTGTGAAATGGAACTCTGAATAAGCCGCCTGCCAAAGGAGAAAATTACTTAAGCGGTGTTCACCACTCGTTCGAATAATGAGTTCGGGATCAGGGATTCCAAAAGTAGAAAGCACCTGATCGATCTTTTCCGAAGTGATATCTTCAAGTGCTATCTCACCGCTAGCAAATTCCGATGCGATCTTCTTTACTCCTTTCAAAATCTCCCATTTCGCACTGTAGTTCAATGCTAGAACCAGGTTGACTCCAGTATTATTTTTAGTCCTCTCACACGCTGCTGCCATTTCATCGCTGCAAGAATTTGGAAGTCCATCCATATCTCCGATAGTATGGATCCTCACATTGCTTGCATCTAACTCATCGACCTCTCCGGCGATGGTTTTTACAAGCAGGTCCATTAATCCGTCTACCTCATCTTGAGGACGATTCCAATTCTCTGTTGAAAAAGCATAAAGTGTAAGGAATTTCACTCCGACCTCTTGCGCTGCTTTTAATGCCTCACGTACAGATTCCACACCTGTATGATGTCCGATCAAACGATCATGTCCCTGGCTTTGAGCCCAACGTCCGTTACCATCCATTATGATGGCCACGTGTTGAGGTACATTCTGTCGATTTATATTAGCAGCAAGCGTCATTTCTCCTTAATTCAACGAAAATAATCAAAGTATCGTATTCGGAAGTCTTTAATTGATAGGACTTAACGTATATTAACAAAAAAGAGGGAGTTGGTTTCCCAATCCCTCTCTCTCAATATTGATTTATGTTACTCTGCAAGAACGATAACTTTGTTGTTCTGCATTTCTACAACACCACCTTTCACTTTCACGCGTATCACCTTGTTATTTGAAGGGTCAACACTCAAAAGTTCATCTAGTTTTCCTGTATTTTCAAAACTTGATGTAAGATCAACCTTAACTTCTCCCTCCGAAAGGGAAGAAATAATCGGTGCGTGATCATTTAATACCTGAAAAGAACCATCTAGTCCAGGAAACTGAACTGCTGTCACCTCTCCTGCGAAGATCTTTTTTTCCGGTGTAATTATCTCTAAGTGCATTCCGCAGTAATTTTAGTTTTACTTACGCGTTTTCAGCAAGCATTTTATCTCCTGCTTCAATCACATCCTCTATACCTCCTTTCAAGTTGAAAGCAGATTCTGGATAATGATCGTACTTACCATCAAGGATATCGTTGAATGCCTTGATCGTATCCTGAATATCTACAAGTACTCCAGGAATTCCTGTAAACTGCTCAGCTACGTGGAACGGCTGAGAAAGGAAACGCTGAACACGACGTGCTCTGTGTACAACAAGCTTATCTTCTTCAGAAAGCTCATCCATACCAAGGATCGCAATTATATCTTGTAGTTCCTTGTAACGCTGAAGTGTGATCTTCACTCTCTGAGCACATGCGTAGTGCTCTTCTCCAACGATCTCAGGAGTAAGAATTCTTGAAGTTGAATCCAATGGATCTACCGCTGGGTAGATACCAAGCTCAGCGATCTTACGAGACAATACTGTAGTTGCATCCAAGTGAGCAAACGTGTTTGCCGGAGCCGGGTCAGTAAGGTCATCCGCAGGTACATATACCGCCTGTACTGAAGTAATCGAACCGTTCTTTGTTGAAGTAATTCGCTCCTGCATTGCTCCCATCTCTGTAGCAAGTGTTGGCTGGTAACCTACCGCTGATGGCATACGTCCAAGAAGTGCTGATACCTCAGAACCCGCCTGTGTGAATCGGAAGATGTTATCAACGAAGAAAAGGATATCTTTTCCTTGTCCGTCACCTTCTCCATCACGGAAATATTCCGCCATTGTTAGTCCAGAAAGAGCTACACGAGCACGTGCTCCTGGAGG
>JBMSGX010000110.1:0-7574 GCA_049416285.1 Crocinitomicaceae bacterium
TCTAGATGTCGCCATTAACGAAATGTTATCGATCATATAGTTAGGTACGCGCCAACCCTTTCCACCTGTCAATCTTAGGTCGGTATACTCTGATAACGCGAACTTCGTATGTAATCTCGGAGCATATTGAAACCCGTAAAGGTTATGCATGTCCCCTCGAATACCAGCAACCAAACTCACGCGTGTTCCCGTGTAAGTGTACTCCCCAAAGATTCCGGGCACCACTTCCGTTCTGTCATCATTCAATGAATCCAGGCGTTGCACAAAATTGCTGTAAACGACTGATCCACCCAGCTTATACTTGTGATCCGTTGTTCCGATGATCCCGTCATAGATCGCATTGAAATATCCACGGGCTTCCTCACCTCTGAACTTTCTTGTTCCGAACATGGCATCCACCGTATGGTATTTGTAGTTCGAAACCAGTCCGATCGAATTGTAAGGCTTCTTCATGAAGATTCCCATTTTCGCAAATCCGTCTATATGCTTTGAATTGATCTGGACATCATAAAAAGAACCATCGCGCAATGAATTAATCTGACCTCCAACCTTGTCGTCCATGTAAGCATTGAAACCGAATTTCGATTCGATATTTTTCCCTTCATACTGGTAACGGTTCATGACAGCGAAATTGTTGCCATTAGGCATATCTCGAAAACCGTCTTTATTATAATCCATTTCGATTGGATGAACACTACCGTGAGCGAACCATCCCATTGACCATTTATCGACAGTATCTAACTTCATCCCACCGTTTAGGTTCAACTCCGTCCTACCCATAGCATTCACATAGGTGTTGAAATAGAATTGCTCCATCGTTTCCGGCTTCTTTAGCTCGAGATTGACAAGACCAGCCATAGATTCATAGCCATTAACAACATTTCCTGTTCCTTTCGTAATCTGTATAGATTCTACCCAAGTTCCTGGCATTGATGTTAAACCGTATGCGCTTTCCAACCCTCGCAAATAGGGAATGTTCTCCATTTGCATTTGGGTATATACGCCATCAAGTCCCATCAATTGAATTTTTTTGGCTCCTGAAACCGCATCCGTGATATTCACATCAATACTTGCATTCGTCTCAAAGGATTCCGACAGATTACAACATGCCGCTTTTCGCAATTCACCTGCTCCGATCTCTTCCACATGCAATGTTTTGAGTCGTGAAATTGAGTGGGATGATTTCTTTGCAGCAACCACAACTTCGGGCAACAGCTGATCAGAAAAAAGCACGATCTCCATGCTTATGAAGCGGTCCTTTTTTGTAACTACTACCGTATCCGAATTGTATCCAAATGCCGAGATCACCATTGTATCCGGCAATGTTCTTGGAAGGATCAATTCAAATGTTCCATCTTCTTCTGTGTAGACACCTGAATTGCTGTTCAGCAAGGTGATCTTCGCATGATAGATCGGTGTTTTATTTTGATTGTCAGAACCGAGGACAACCCCCTTCATTTGTGCGTTCGAAAAGAACACGAGCAGGCTTAGGGAAGCCCATATTAAGTATTTCATTTACATCAGTTTTAGTTAAACAATAGAAAATCGTTTAACTACTGATCAAATGATCCAAACTTGTTTATTTGTGAGAAGCTGCCGTCCGGATAACGGAGGCGGCTGAGGATAATTGGAAATATTGATTTCCTCAGAGATTACTTTTTCCTCAAGTACGAAACTCAGCGGTTTCCCAGCTATGACAGCGATCCACTCCGGAGAGAAGAAATCGTTGTAGTAATCCGGTTGGATCTGCACATGCTCCACCTCATCGTCGCAACAGTCCTTTTCATCATGACCAGAGCAACAACTTGTCTGAACTTCCTCCTTGCAATGATGATCCGCCTCGACAAACAAAGTAACAGTTACTCCGTCTTCTTTACAGATATGTTTAAACACGTCGATACCCACACTTCCCATCACAAGAAGTGAGACAATACTCAGTATGAAAACATTGCGTATCAATTGCATAAGGCAAATCTATGGATATCATTAAACAAATCCCAACCAATAAATGATGTATTCTTGGAATGTTTCCACTAATTTTGTTTCATTCTAAATAACGAATTATGAAAGTTCCAGTTACAGTATACGCCGAAATGACTCCAAACCCTTCAACAATGAAGTTTGTTACAAACAAGCATCTCTTGGGTACGGGAGATTCAGCAGAGTTTCATTCACTCGAAGAAGCGCGTGGATATTCTCCATTAGCAGAGGAGTTGTTCAAGTTACCATTTGTGAATGCTGTATTCATTGCTTCTAACTTTGTGACGATCACAAAAACGGACAATCTATCTTGGGACTTTGTTACCATGCAGCTTCGCGAGTTCGTTCGTGACTGGCTGGCAGACGGTAAAGAGATCATTATTCAAATGCCATCGAAGGATACACGTCAAGAGACACCGGAAAAACCAATGAAGCAATTCGAGCCGTCGGAATACGATGATGCGATCAAGCACCTCTTGGATGAATTCGTGCGCCCTGCCGTAGAAAATGATGGTGGTGCTATCGACTATCTAGGATACGAAGACGGGGTTGTTTCAGTTTTATTGAAAGGATCTTGTTCAGGATGCCCGTCAAGTACTGCTACTTTGAAAGGTGGAATTGAACACCTATTGAAGCAGCACTTACCGGAAGTGAAAGAAGTTATTGCGGAGAACGGATAAGCTTACCAGCGGAATAGATTATCCATCATACTTCCTGCCCATCTACCACCACGGCCGCCCATGCGTTCCATGATCTCCTTTGCAAGTGATTCTCTTGAGTAAACATCGTTTTTTCCAAGCTCGTATGTTAGCTGTTCCTTGGATGGTTCTAAGACTTCCACCTCTTTCGCAAAGTATACGATGCCTCCGTCTTCTGTTGCTAAACCAAGGATAGTTCCAGGTAATCCTGTCATTCCTTCTGGCCCGATAGACGGTGTCAACTCAACTGCAAACCATGCATAAATGCGCGTCGTATCATTTTTCTCATACATCGCCTTTCTGCAATGGTAATTACTGATATAACGTTTACTCTCAGTTACCTTCCATTTTTTCGGATCGATCGAATCTCCAACGAAGATCTGCTGGCCAAACATATCCAGAACCGTCATCTGTTCAGCTGTATTCAGGTTTTGATACGTCTTATTCTTTTGTGTCATCCAAGACATCATTCCCTTTTCAGCATTCGGATCTTCAATCGGTAAAAATGCTGAAGCTGTATCATTGAAAACTAATTCAAACTGTTCTTTCTTTATCTTATTATCCTCCGTAATAAAACGCTTCATTTGCTCCATGTTGCCATAAAGCTTTTGAAGGTTAGTTCTACGTTCGTATACAACTCTACCCGAAGTTATCTGAGCATTTGCACCGATCGTAACTCCAATTAAAACAACAAGGAGTGTGAGTATTTTAGTGCCATCCTTTAAGATCATCTTGCTTCGTTTTATTGTTATTAAATCTTAATGTCGCCTTCAATAGGAAGTACCTTGAAATGATCGTTGTTCTGTTATCAGTTACAACGTTTCCATTCACCTGTCTTGCGGCGTTAATATTCTGATTCAGCATATCGTTTCCGATCAATGAAATAACCAGATTCTGTGTTTTCAAGAATGATTTGCTCAATTCCGCATTCCAAACGAAGAAATCCAAGTCATAGAATCCTTCTCCAGGCTGCTGGTTGATCGTATATCGTCCATCCGTTGCAATCACGAATCCTTTCGGTAAAGTCCAACGGAAGTTGAATCCATAGTTCTGGTTCGTGAACGGCTCATTCGAGAAGCTACTTAAAGAGCTTTGAGAGCTGTTGTAATTATAGTTGTTGTAAACTTCGAATCTCAATGAATCCCATTCAAAGTTCAAACGTAAACCTCCTCCTGCAGTGATCATTTGCGTTACGTTGTCCTCGTTATTGATAACATTTGTGTATCTGTTATACATTCCGTTAGCATTAGGGCGAATACTGATGATTCTTTTGTAAACAGGAAAGCTTGCTCCGGCATACAGATTACTGAACATATTTCCGTCAACGTTTACCGTTTGAGAAACTGATTGACCAAACTCGTTAAATGTTGTGCTGTTTGCAAATGCATTGTCTGTAAAGCTTGCACTCAACCCTGTCCAGATAAACTGACCAGAGAAAACCTGCCATGAATTGAAATTCAGATTCAAGTTGTGCACGTAGTTCGGCTGTAAGTCCGGATTACCAATTCTGATGGAGTTTGGATTTGTGTTGTCCGGCACCGGTTGCAGATCGGTAATCGACGGCTGTTGCGAATTCGTTCGGTATTTGAATGTTAATCTCTTCGATTTTGTCGGTTTGTACGTATAGTCGAAAATAGGCAGGAAATTTGTGAAGCTCTGACTTACTACTTCGTTGGTGATCTGGTTAACGTTATCGATGTAAATATCGCGCACAAGTCCTCTGAAACCAACGGTGTGCTTTTTACCCTCATAAACCAACTTCATTCCGATCCAATGTTGACTGCGGTATGTATCAAAAATGTTTGAGAAAAGATCATTACGATCAGTATACTCCTGTCCATTACGGTCATAAGTTACCTTGTCTCTTTTGAACACACCATTTTCATATTGGTATTCTGTTTCGAAGCGGAAGTTTTTATTCAACGGCTCGATAAACCTCACATCAACGTAATGGTTTATCGAATTCGAGATGTTCTCTTTTCGCTGATCCACCGAATCTATAAATGGTGTTGGAACATTCATAAATTCAGAAGTCGTTAGGAGTTGCCCGGTTGTTTCACTGTTGTCCAGTTCGAAATCATAAGTCAGCTCTAACTCACGTCCTTTCTTTCTGAATTTACGTTCGATCGATGCTCTTGTGTCAATATTGTAACCAGCACCGTCGTAATTGTTGAATGCCTTCGTGATCAGCGTGCTGTTCTCGGCCTCATCAATGAATTCCGTTCCGTCGAACTCCTGGTTCGAAGAATAATCAAGACTAACTGATGGTTTGATTCTAATGGTTGTGAATGAATCCAATGGCGCTTCAAAATCAAAATTGATTCTGTGCGCTTCGCTTTCTCTTATGTTTCTCGAGCTGTCCTCTGTAGAATAGACTGTATCCGCAAGGAAGTACTGAGAGCGACTGCTTGAGATCGCATCCAATCTCTCGTTGTAATACGAGTAATTGAAGTTCAGTTTCGCTTTTTTGTTCTTACCAAACTTATCCGAATAATAGATCCCAGCTCTCATTGTTTGTGGAATACCGCTTGTATTTCCCTGATTGGCACCTTGATCCCATCTTCCACCGGAAGAAGGTTCATTATCAAGCCCGAATTGACGGATATCATTCCATCCAAAATTAGAACGAGGTGTGTTTGAACCTAATGCGAAGACCGAAAATTTCGTAGATCCAGTGAACTTATTGAAAAGGACCTCCCCTTCGTAGAAAGATTTGCTGAAGTCATAATCATTTCCATTGGAGAGCCAGGTAAGACCGAAATCACTTGCTCCTGACACTCGTCCAAAGTAACCGGATTTATAGGCGTCCTTCAATTTCAGGTCGAGTACTTGGATCTTTTCGTCTTCTCCATCAGCTCTATCCTCATTTTCCATTTCGTAGACCTGTACTTCCTCTACTCCTTTTGCTCCAAGGTTCTTCGTTGCGATCGTCGGGTCAGCTCCAAAGAACTCATCCCCATCAACCAATACTTTGTCTACATCTTGTCCCTGAGATGTGATCTTTCCATTCTCATCTACTTCGAGTCCAGGTAGCTTTCTAATTAGATCTTCAACTACCGCGTTCTCATGTACTTGAAAAGAATCAGCTTTATAAACCAGGGTGTCACCACGGAAGAAGATCGGTTCTTTGTTAGCATATATAATTACTTCATCCAGCTTCTGAGATTTCGCAGGCATAATGATGGAAGGTATCTTGATATTACTGTTGCTCTCAGAACCGAACATGAAATAAACCTTATCATCATAAGTTGGATGATCGATGATCAGAGAGAAGGTGTCTACCTCAAATCCTTTCAATAGGAATTTACCATCCTTGTCAGTTCTTGAAAAACCTAACAACAGTGAGTCCTTGATCCTTACCGCCATAGCAATAGCGTTGGGTAATGGTTTCACACCTGTTGTATCGTAGACCGTTCCTTCGATCGACATTTCCTGCCCAAATGAAGCGGTACATACAAGCACGATCATAAGGGTCAAAAAAGAGCGCAATAGTTTCATTTATCTAGTTTTCGATAAGCAATAATACATAGACAAAGAACACAAGAAAAGGTTTAATGTGTTCAGTGGTAAATCTCTAGTACGAGTGGTTTGTTTAATGTTTGAGCAGCATTATTCAACAAGAGATGCTCCGTATAATAGCTGATAATTACCGTCAGGACTCATTTCTTTAGAGAACGCAATTGACAATTGTTTTCCTTTGTACGCCTCAGGATCTTTGTACATTCTGTCAACCAGTCCGTTTCTTGACTGTACCAATAAAGCACTCGTATAACCGTTCGGTTTATTTTCACCTACAACCATGTAAAGATCTCCCTCTCCTTCCACGAAACCTTCGAACAGCGGAGCAAATTCACCTGTCTGATTTAGGGCTCTTTCTGCTCTGTCCGCCGAAAGTTCTTTTGTCGACCCAGCGATAAATGCAACGTCTTCCAGCTGCTCTTCGTATTCCGCAGTTCTTTCTTTTGTAACGATTGCTTTTTCATTCTCATCATAATAAGTTACTCGCTCAACGAAATGCAAATTTTCATCCTCTCCTTCTTCGGCTAATTGACGAGATGCCACTTTTTTGCCTTCTTTGTAATAGAATGTATTCGACTGCAAAGTTCCAGTCAGCTTGGCTGATGTGTACTCTATTAACTTGACAAAATTCGTGTCCATCGTATCTCTGTACGCGTGCACCTCATACAACTGACGGTCACCATTCATATATTCCAAACTGCTAAAGATTCTTAGCTCAGGATTTGCGTCTACCAGCTCAGCGTATTGATCAATAGCAACAGCTCGTTGATCCGGTTCGTAAACATTTTGATTTTCAATTGTGTCATTAACATCAACAACATCCGTATTCTCTCCCTGACATCCAACTAGCGTGATGCTCAAAGCAATAAGTAAAATAAATCCTGTTTTCATCATAGTTCTGTTTTGAGATTAAACTCACATATCCACAAAAGTAACAAGAATAATAAGGTTAAATATTTGTGTATCCTTAAAGATTGTGTATATTTGCACCCACATCGCGGGGTGGAGCAGTTGGTAGCTCGTCGGGCTCATAACCCGAAGGTCGTCAGTTCGAGTCTGGCCCCCGCTACTAGAAAAAGGCATCCAATTGGGTGCCTTTTTATTTTTCAATCACTTCCCTTTTCCTATATTTACTCGAACAAATAAAAGAGCTATGTTGAGAAACCTGTTAAGGTTGATCCCTTTTATCTTAATGCCATTTATTGGATCGTCACAGGATTATGCTCGATTAATGAAATCATGCACGGATTCATCCGAATTCAAGATCGTATTCAGGACTGAAGAAGATACAGGGATAAGAGAAGTGACAGTGGACAACATGACCGTTCTCGTAAAAGGAGACACAGTCCAGCCCGCGCATGTTCACGACAAGACGCT
>JBMSGX010000111.1:0-7570 GCA_049416285.1 Crocinitomicaceae bacterium
TGTCACTAAAAGACGTTCGGTTATAAACCCTGTTAAACTGATTGGTGGACTTTTAAGCGTCGGAGCAATCGTTGTTTTGTTCTTTTACTTTTTCAAAAACAACGAAAATGAAGTAGATACGATCTCGTCCAACTCTTCCTTTAAAACATTTACGAAAGAGGAGCGTGCTCAAATGGATTCGATCATCAAGATCTTACAAGCGAAACGCAATAACAGTTACTTCGATATAGATACCACCTCTTCCGGACAACTGATCATGCCCTCGTACTTATCGATGCGCAGAAGCTTCGACAACCAATTATTGGAGCGGATCTATGAAGACTGGAACAAGGATGGAATTCTACAAGACCTGTACGCCGCTGTAGCAACTACAGAGTCTATTAATATTTCCCGAAGACAAGGAGAAAAGCCTCTTAATGCAAAACTTGGAAAAATTAAGGTGAATCTAGTAAATGAGTCAGCTTATTCTTTAGTGCTCTATGCTGGGAAAAATGAATCGAGTTCTAACGTTTACTCGCAATACATTCCACAAGACACCACTGTTGAGCTGCTGCTTGATGAAGGAGACGTCTTTTTCTGTGTTGCCGGGAGATCACTTCAGAAATTTGAAGTCCCTGGTAATGTTGCTCCGGATCTACTACCGGATTTTGACTTCAAAGAACACTTCGGTTCAACTGATAATAATTACATCGAATCGATGAATCGTCCGTACTTTGTAAAGCGAACGGCAACATCGCTCAAAGTACTCGTTACTGGAAACAAACGAGACTATTTTGCCATCACGGAACTTGACGGTGTATTGGAAGCATACTAGTATCGAAGCTATTTTCGTAATTTTGCAGCATGATTCTATACAACGTAACAGTAAGCATTGACCCTTCGATCCACGAGGAATGGCTTGAGTGGATGAAAGCCAAGCACATTCCTGATGTTATGAATACCGGTTGCTTCGTTGAGGCAAGGATATCGCGCGTGCATGGGGAAGAAGAAAATGGGATGACTTTCGCGATGTCATACGTTGCTCCGAGTCAGGCACACATCGACCAATATCAGAAAATACACGCGCCTGTTCTTCAACAAGAGCACTCTGCGAAATATGAAGGCCGTTTCGCAGCATTTCGCACAATGCTTACCATACTTGAAGAGTTCAAGTCATGAGTGTAGCTCCTAAAAAACACCTAGGGCAGCACTTTCTGACCGATAAAAACATCTGTGATAAGATTGCTCGTCAGTATTCTTCACACCAGGGATGCAAGCGCGTGCTAGAGATAGGCCCAGGGATGGGTGCTCTAACAGAATTCTTGCTTCAGCAGGACATTGAACTTTCTGTTATGGATGTGGATAGAGAAAGCATCGGGTATTTAACCGAACACTTTCCACAATTAAAGGGACGTATCTTTTACGCCGATTTCTTAAAAGTCAACTTGCAAGAGATCATGGGAGAAGAACCTTTTGCAGTGGTTGGTAACTTCCCGTACAACATCTCTTCACAGATCCTTTTCCGTTGTTTGGAATACCGCAATCAGATACCTGAGATCATGGGTATGTTTCAAAAGGAAGTTGCACAACGTGTAGCCGAGAAGCCCGGGACTAAGCAGTACGGAATATTGAGCGTCCTTCTACAAACCTACTATGACATTGAATATTGCTTCACTGTTGATGAGCATGTTTTCAATCCGCCACCAAAGGTGAAATCTGGAGTGATCCGTTGTACGCGCAACGAAAGAGAACAGCTTCCCTGTGATGAAAAACTGTTCGTTCAAGTCGTTAAAATGACATTTAACCAGCGTCGTAAAACCATTCGAAATTCTCTCAAGTCATTTCTTAAGGGGAAAGATATTGAGCACCATTTTCTGACGCTTCGCCCGGAAGTTTTGAGTGTCGATAATTTTATTGAGCTAACGCAACTGGTAGAAAAAACCTTATCAGGAACGGATTTAAATTAGATTTTCAGCTAAAACTCTGCTTGGTAATTCTGATTTTTTATTTTCTTTGTATCAACTAAAAGGCATTAATTATGAGTTTAACGGATCTTTTTTGGGGTATTGGAGACCTTTTAACATGGACATTCGGAATTTTTGAAATGATCGGAAATTCGTTCAACTATACGCTTTTGGCGCTTGGTTTCGTTGGATTGTTCTATTGGTTGAATTGGCAGCGTAAATTCAATCAGCAAGCTGAAAACAACCCTGATCAATTGAAGTAGAAAAGATCAGACTTGATATTAAAAGGTTGTCCGAGCGGACAGCCTTTTTTAATTTTAAGACATGGCAACAACATCCGTAATTATTACTGCAGGAGGAATTGGGAAACGCATGAAGTCCAGCTTGCCGAAGCAGTTTCTTTTGGTCAATGAAAAGCCGATCCTTATGCATACGATCGAGCAGTTCTATCATTACGACCCTAAGTTTGAACTGATCCTTACGTTGCCGGACGACTGGCATCTATTCTGGGAAGAGTTAATGGCTCAGCATGATTTTCGTATTCCGCACAGAATTGTTTCCGGTGGAGAAGAACGCTATCATTCTGTGAAAAATGCCCTTACACACTGTTCAGGAGAACAGATCCTAGTGCACGACGGGGTTAGACCAATTGTAGATCACGATCTAATCGCTCGTTGTTTACAAAAGCTTCGCAAGAAAGATGCCGTGATCCCAGTGGTTCCTGTTTATGAATCATTGAGACAGAACAAAGACGGAAAAACGGTAGCAGTTGACCGTAAAGAATATATTATCGTTCAAACACCTCAGTGCTTCAAGCGAGAAGCTATTTTAAAGGGGTACGAAAAGGATTTCCATGAAGGCGTTACAGATGATGCTACGATCGTTGAAGAAGCCGGATTTGTCATCCACACAGTACAAGGAAATAAGAACAACATCAAGATCACCCATCAGGGAGACTTGAAAATCGCCGAAACAATATTGAATTAAACCACTCCTAACCTTTATCTTTACGCCGATTTTACAACATGAAAGTAACCGATCATTTAAAAAACGCAGAAGGACCTCTCTTTTCATTTGAGATCCTTCCACCGCTGAAAGGGAAAAGTATTCAATCGATCTTTGACGGTATAGATCCTTTAATGGAGTTCGGGCCGAAGTTCATCAATGTGACGTACCACAGAGAAGAGTACATTTATAAGGAGCGTGACCATGGTCTTCTTGAAAAGATCGCGATACGTAAACGCCCGGGTACAGTTGGTATCTGTGCTGCTATCATGAACAAATATCAAGTAGATGCTGTTCCCCATCTTATTTGTGGCGGGTTTAGCAAAGAGGAAACTGAAAACGCATTGATCGACCTGCAATTTTTGGGGATCGATAACGTTCTTGCTTTACGTGGAGATTCGATCAAAACCGAATCTTCTTTCAAACCACATCCACAAGGACACCAATATGCGGTGGAACTGATCGATCAAATCTCAGAAATGAACAAGGGAAATTACCTCATCGAAGATATTAAACTGGAGCCCACCGCTTTTTGTGTAGGTGCTGCAGGCTATCCCGAAAAACACTTTGAGGCGATGAACCTTACAACGGATCTTGAATACCTTAAGCAAAAGGTAGATGCCGGGGCGGAATACATTGTAACGCAAATGTTCTTCGACAATAAGAAGTATTTCAATTTTGTTGATGCTTGTCGCGCAGCAGGAATTGATGTTCCGATTATCCCGGGGCTGAAGCCGATCAAGTCAATGAATCACATTTCATTCTTACCTAAGTTCTTCCATATCGATTATCCGGAAGAGTTGTCCAATGAACTGTTGAAGTGTAAATCAAACGCAGACGTGGAAAAACTCGGAATTGAATGGGGAATCCAACAGTCCAAAGAACTTAAAGATGCTGGGGTTCCTTGTATTCACTATTATACGATGTCCAACTCCAGCTCCGTAAAAGCTATCGCTAAAGAAATATTCTAATATGAAAACACTCTTACTACTAACAGCATTGGTCGTACTTGCTCCGTTCACGCAGGCACAAAAAGAATCATTGAACCTTAAGAATGCTCTTGTGATCGGTCAGTTCGATAAGCCCGAAGATAGATACTCTTTGGAGATCAACTTTACGGACATGCTTGTACAAAGAGGTTTGAAAGCATCGCCATCTTTAAATATGCTAAAGCTGGGCGAAGACCCTCAAAACCTGACAAAGGACTCTATTCAAAACCTGCTTAAGACAAAAGGTATTGATACGTATGTGATTGTTTCAGTAAGAGGATATGACCGAAAGTTTAAGACATCCGAAAATCAACCTACATTGACTGAAGCTTTAGAGCAGACAAGCCTTTTTGCACTACATAAGGATGATATCGTTTCCATCAGTTTTGACTTTAAATTCTTCAGAAACGGAGAATGTGTTTACAGCGAGATCGTGAAATGCGGTAACGTGGGTGACCGTGACTCGGTGATCAAACGATTCCGTAAAAAGGTCGGCAAGAAACTAGACAAGAAGTGGCTTAATTAATTTTGATCCGCTTGGATAGTTTTCGTGCAGGATCCTCGATCCACTTCCAAAAGAAATGTGCGAAGACCATTGATAATATAAGCGCCAACAACACCATCCCTAACTTCGCCCAGAAGTTATCTGAAAATCGAACGAGAAGGTATAAGACATTCCCTCCTATCAAACCATGTGTTAAGTAAAAGGAATAACTAACATCCCCCAGCCAGTAGTTTCCCTTTTGGACTGTCACAAAAGTGATAACCAGAGCCGTTAGGGCTGCAAAAACAGTAACGGTGATCCCATGATAATACAATATCAAAGGGATCATCAACAAGGAAAATCCCCACTGCTCAAAGCCTGATAAACGCTCTGATTTTCTCAGAAACACTAAAATACCTAGGGTAAAAATAGGCGCAAAATAGAAGACGAATTTATCATTCGGGACGAGTAGCACACTGCATCCGAACAAAAGCAAAGCAACCAACATTATCCACTTTGTTCTGCTTGATAAGAGTGGATACAATAGCCCGATAATTAAGTAATACTGAAATTCGATCGCCAGTGTCCAGAAGATAACATTGTACCAGTCGTAATCTGTAAACGGCACTGTATAGCTCAGGTGGTGCAACAGACGTAAAGGTTCAAAGACGAAGGCCTCCTGGTTCTTCCACGCAAAAAATGCAGCGATCAACATAACGAGACCGATCGTGGCGATGTAGGGAATTTCAATGCGAACCCATCTCCTTGCGATATAACGGTGAAAAGCACTGGATTTAAATCCTCCTGAATACAAGGAAACCGGAATAACAACACCAGAAATAACAAAGAAAATATATACACCCTGCAGTCCGATCTCTCCTATGGAAAGTAACCATGGGTGCTCTTGAAAGATAAATACGTCGTGAAAACTAAAATTCGTAAAATGATAGATCGCAACGAGCAATGCTGCAATTCCCCTGAGTAAGTTTATAACCGGGAAATAAAGCTTCATTCTTTCGGCTCGTAGTTCTTTCTTGGCAAGGGCAAGACATAACGAAGATTGATCCTTCCTCCGCGCAACCTTCCGATCTCATTCTTATCTCTCGAATAGAACGTGTATGAAAGCATTACCTGCACATTATAGAATGATGTTCCGAACATTGGTGTAACTCCATGTGTCATCTCTCCTCCACCAGCAAAAAGATCATATCCCAGTGCATATGTGAATGTAGAGTAGTTACCTATTTCTGCTCTAAGTCCCCAATACGGATCCCAATAATCTTCAGGAGCTGCAGCTGTTCCTGTTGTATCTATTGAAACAGGGATGTTATATCTGAACATTACAGCACCCCCCAACATTGCACCAGTTTTTCTTGGCACGTAAGAATCTGAAATATTGAAAGCTAATCCTCCAACTAAAGAACCCCATGCTACCCCTTCATAACCAACTATTAACCCAAGATATGGTGGTATGTTCTCTCCGTAATAAGGCCATTTATACTCACCGTCTTTTTCTTTAATAATATCGAATGAATCATCTCCCTCAACTAAGTGAACATCCTGCCATTCCTCCAATTCGTAAACTTGCCATCCAACGGTGCCGTCGCGAAAATAACCCTGACTTACCAATTCTCCTTTGCTGTTTTTCGTTTCGAAAAAATAGGTTCCTGGAGTATCATTGTACAGACTGTCGAAATAGTACATATCCATCCAGTAGTACGACTTGTCTGCACCGTAATTATAGGTCTTCAAATAGGTTGGATAACCGTTCTCGTAGATGTGCTCTTCGATTACCGTTCCTGCTTCATCCGCGAACTTTACAGCACCGTTCACAGCGGCAAGTGTTTCTGAAGGAGTATCAAATGTCACTTTTAAGTTTTTCTGCTTACGCGTACATTTAAACTCGAACAAGGGTTTACCTTCATTCAGATAAGCAAAGCCAAAATAGCTCGCTGTTGCGCTATCTGTTGGACAAAGACTTTCGTCCAAGAATTGCTTTTTATGTCCTGTGAATTTCTGCTGGGCCGATGCACTGAATGCCAGCAAGAGTAGTATGATGGTTAATCGCATGCGTTAAAAATACGCAACTTTACTTTATGTTATCACGGATATACTGTTCGAGCTTATTCTTTTTGTTGCGCTTTGCCATCTTTTCAAGGTCCTTGTTCTTTCCAAGCTCTTCTTTGTTGGCAAAATAGTAATCCAACACATCGCGCGTTGCTGCAAGGCATCCTTTCCACTTTTCCGAGCAATCTCCACCTTCGATACAGTACTTCGCCCATCCGCCCATGAAGACGATCAAGCTTTCTCCATAAGTCATGTATGGAACCAGTTTTTGCGTTACCTGAACCGTGATATAAGGACACGTTGAAACCCAATCCAAAATGTACTGACAACTATTCAAGCGATCCGTAGTACCCTCTTCTGCCGGGTTGTTCAAGATGAATTCATAGTGCTTTACCAGGGTGTGCTCAGTGCGTCTAAAGTCAGCTTCGGATTCAAAGTTGATCACTTTTTGGTCGTACTCCATGATGAATTCAAGCAAATGATCTTCGAGTTCTACCCCATTTTTCGATGCCGTAGTCAGATACTTTACTGCTTGTTTGTCCTCTCCCAGATAATAATGCAGCACACCCTTTAAGTATTGCGCTTTTCCTGTATTTGGAGACTGCGCAGACTCCGTCAATTGAACCGCTCTTTTCGCATAGATCATCGCGGCGTCATAATCCTCCTGCATTGTTCTAACCTGCGCCATTCCTAGAAATGCATCAGCATCATTTTCATCAATGCGAGACATTGCTTCGTAATGAATATAGGATGAATCAAGTGACTCTTCCATGCCATAGATCGAAGCGAGATACAGATGCGGATCACGCTGAGAGTCCTCAATACTAAGGGCAAAATAACACATCTTCTTTGCGACTCCGTACTCCTTTTCAAAACTATACAGTCGCGCCAATTCTACGTATCCCTGATTAAATGTTGTGTCGGATTCAACAGCCTTTTCCAAAGATATGATCGCCATTTTGCGGTTGTTGTCTGCCAGAAAAGCTTCCGCTTCTTTATGATATTGTTGTGCTTTTAAACTGTCTTGAGCTATAGAATGCGTTGTGAACAGTCCCGATAGAACCGTAAGTGTTATTGCGATG
>JBMSGX010000112.1:0-7525 GCA_049416285.1 Crocinitomicaceae bacterium
GTGTTCACAGAGAGTTCTTCAGGTAATGAAAGTATCGTGTGAATACCGTTTTGTCTCAATTCACGGGCAATGCTCGACTTAACACCGATCATTTTTTCAGCCACGATCGCCTGGTACATTTCCTGACTGTTTTGAACAGGTTGATAGGCCAACTCCTGAAGCTCAGCATTCTGAAAGAAGACGACCACCAATACATGTTTTTGATTTAAACGACGTAACATTGGCAGCGCTCGACGCATTGCAAAAACCGTCTCGAAGTTGGTGAAAAGAACCAGTAATGATCTTGTTTTGATCGTTCTTCGGATCGTATTGTAAAGCAACTCAAAATTCGACTCATTGAACAGGCTTTTCTGGTTATAAAGTGCCTCTTGAATACGTCTCATTTGTCCACCTGAACGTTCCGCAGCCAGTGTTGTCCCAATCTTATCTGCGTATGTGATCAACCCGGCCTTATCACCCTTTTTCAAGGCGATGTTCGAAAAGACAAGTGTTGAATTGATCGCATAATCCAGCATGGAAAGACCTTTGAAGTCCATTTCCATACTCTTACTTTTATCAATGATGCAGTAAACATGCTGTGAACGCTCTTCCTGATACTGATTTACCTGCAATTCGTTTTTGCGACTCGTCGCCTTCCAATTGATCTTTCTAATCTCATCCCCCTGCACATAGTTCTTGATCTGTTCGAATTCAGAAGCATTACCCAATCTTCGAATTCGTTTAATGCCCGTGCTGGTTCTTTGCTGCTTGAATACAAGCAATTCATACTTTTTCATTTGCAGCACAGAAGGGTATACGCGCACTGTTTGCTCCAATGGGAGTTCGATCTTTCTCGATATCAAAAAGAACACGGATCGTAATCTGATGTAAACATTTCCAAAGACAAATTCACCGCGCTCTTTTGGTGTAAATAAATACGTAAACGTTTTGCCATATCCCGGCATAAGCGTTGCAACGTAACTTTTAGATCTCTCCTGCATCTCTACGGGGTAACCTTCGATCAATGTGAAGCTGATCGGCTGCTGCGTGTTGTTTTCTACCGCCAACGTAACCGGGTTCTCTTCTCCGAGATTTAAACGTGGCATTATCGTCCTCCTCACCGTTAATGGCTGTTTTGATGAGAATACAAGCAATACATCCAATAGTGTTAATCCTGCTAAAGAAGCCAAAACCACATTCGCAACATTACTAAGGAACGGGAAAGCATACGCAGTAACATACAAGATGATCACCGCAACATACGCCACGAAAAACCAACGCGTGAGATATATGTTTTTGAAGTATTTCAATTATCTAGGTACTTCCACTGTTTGAATGATCTCATTGATCACATCCTCCGTTGATATTCCTTCCATTTCGGCTTCAGGTGTCAGGATCAATCTGTGGTTCAGTACGTGTTTCGCTACAAATTGAATGTCATCCGGTGTGATGAAATCACGCCCGCGTATGGCAGCTATAGCCTTTGACGAACGCATAATGGATAACGAAGCTCTTGGTGAACCTCCCAAATAGATCTTCCCGTGACTTCTTGTTTTGTGTGTGATCGCAGCTATATATTTTACCAAGTTGTCTTCAATGATCACTTTCTCCACTACATCTTGCACCTTTGAGATCTCATCTGCTGAGAAAACTCCATTTACGGCATCCAGTCCTGGTGACTTAATATTGTTCTTGTATCTGTGCAGGATCTCTTCTTCTTCATTAAGCTGAGGATAATCCAACTTGATCTTGAAGAGGAATCTGTCGAGCTGTGCCTCTGGCAAGTTGTACGTTCCTTCCTGCTCGATCGGGTTTTGGGTAGCGATCACCAAGAATGGAAAGCTCATCGGGTACTTCACTCCGTCATATGTGATCTGACGCTCCTCCATTACTTCGAACAATGCCGCCTGTGTTTTTGCCGGAGCTCGATTGATCTCATCGATAAGTACGATGTTGGAGAAAATAGGACCTTTTTTAAATGTAAACTGTGCATCCTTCATATTGAAGATCGATGTTCCGATCACATCTGATGGCATCATGTCCGGTGTAAACTGAATTCTTGAAAAATCAACCTGGAGTGACTTTGCCAGTACTTTCGCAGAAAGCGTCTTCGCAACACCTGGCGCTCCTTCCAATAACACGTGACCATTGGCAAAAATTCCTGCGAGCAAAAGCTCCACCATTTCATTCTGACCAATAACAAACTTACCTAGTTCCGCTCGTACGTCATTAACTTTCTGAGCGACCCACATCAATTCCTGATTGTTGCGCTCAAAACCATATCCCGATCCGCTTTCCGGCTGTGGCGCCTGAGCTTGTTCCGGTTCAGGTGTGGGTTCCGAAGGTGCTGGACTTTCAGATTTTGGCATGTACTGACTCAAATCTTGTTCTTTTCCTCCTTCGTTATGCTCCTGATTTGATTCCTGCTCGTTCATTTCTTCATTCATAGCATTTTATTTTTCCATTTTGTCAATGAAACGTTTGAACTGCTCGATGTCAAACGCTCCCATTTCCCAGTAGTTAATTATCACTTTCTTTTCTCCAAAGCGGAGTTCGACACCTCCTTTCAGGTGTTCTATTTTTGTTAATTCTTGTCTTTCAAATTCACGTTTTTTATAGATGCCTCCCAACACCTTTATCCTTCCTTCTTCAATCACAATGTATGGACGTGATATTCTCAAAGCGCCTAAAACAAGTAGGACAGTTCCAATTGGCCAAAGTATAATTCCGAATGCCACAGCCGCTGTTAAGTAATACAGACCTAACACCACCCCTACTAATCCCGCTAAAAGCATCATTCCCGGAATCAACAATCCTCTTCTCAGCACCAGCTTTCTATCTTTTGTTGTTTTGATCACATTATCGGAAATGATACCAGCTCTTTTATAGAATGACCTTTGCCTCTTTTGGGCATCAGCAACAAATCCATCTGACACAGAAGACGCTTCCTTTGTTTCTAAAATCGCTAAAAGCTCAACGATCTCCTTTTCAGAAATTCCTGTTTTTTCCGCCAGCAATTGAATCTCCTTGTTCTTGCGATTCGAAAGATCAATATAGAAGTAACGATGCACAGCATTGTACAAATTCTTCTTCATGAGGTTTAAAATCGCATAAGGATTCCGCTTTGCGTAGTAAATAGATGTGATCGTATCCGTAAAGGCAATTGTCATATCTTTCTTTGGTTCAATGTAAGGGACAACAGGGCGCATGCGCTTGGAACGGAAGATAACAAATAACGCTGCACCCAAAATGGAAAGTAACAATGCCGTTAGCAACATTGGGTTAGAGAAGATCAATCGCAAATAACTTGAATCTTCCTTACCTTCTGAACCAGATTGGTCGTCAACATCGTAGTCTCCAATGTTGTCGGACAGTCGCGCTAATTCCAGATAATACACATCACGCTGCGGATCCAAGTAAGACATTACATACGACGTGTAATCAAATCCGTCCTTTCTCTTTAGCTGATAGTTTTGAAAAAGCTTTGGTGTTGTATGCAAGTAAACTCTCCCCTTTCCATAACCAAACACAACAAAATTCTCTAATTCCATGAAAGTAGAAAGTGGTTTATGATCCGCCACAGCTGTTAACTTGCTGAAGCCGGCCCACTCTCCTGCAATCGTATCATTTTGATACAAATTGACCATTTCATAGGCTCCCGTGTCAGAATATACATTGATGGTTTCGGCGTAATCGAACTCCATTTGATAACCGTAAAACAGATGACCAAATAGGTTCTCAGTTAAGCTATTGTAGCTTAAGAAGAGGTCTGATCCTGCCATGACATGGTCCATTAACGAGTCCATTTCATTGTCATGAAGACCAAAATAATTACCAACGAACACGAAGGTTTTTGGCTTGTTCAAGAAGAATTTTGATGTGTCTATTTCACTCCATTCATAAACCACCTGCCTGGTCGCAGCTGTGTCCTGGTATGCATTCAGCACCCTGTCGAACAGATATAGGCCATACGGATTTTTGTCTCCCAACTGGAACTTTTTTGACCAATTAGAGGAGATGTACACTGGTTTTTTTGAAGCATTTTGTTCACCACCTGAGAATGCCCAAACAAGCAAGATCATTGTAGCAATGATCACCAATCCTAATATGATCTTTTGTTTATTTGCCACCCTGCTTCAATTCTTGGTAATACTCATTCATGACCGGCTGAACCAGCTCATAATCATCCTTGTCTATCTCGTATTCACCATACCAAACGATATCGTAAATACGAACAGTTTCATCAAACTTAAAGCTGTTAGGTTTCCCTCTTAGCTCCAAAGAATATTGAAAATTGGTTTTATCTTTTTGCCATCTCAACCAGCCTTTGCCCACCAACTCTTTCAAAATAAATGTGAAGTAAATGCGGACACATTCACGGTAGTCTTCCGCTTCCATTGCCTTTTCCAATCGAAGCTCTAATTCAGTCTTCGTGATTACTTCCGGGTTCCAGTCGTCCTCCACATCCACAACTACTTTTTTGTCGGCTGGTTTGCGGTTTTTGAGGTACACATACAACAGCGTGATCACTGCCGCGAAGATCATTAGGAATAGCAGTATCTTCCAAAATGTTGGACTGATAGACGGCGCATCCACATCAGGTACATTAATATCCGGTGGATCAATATCGATCGGGTCAATCTCAATTGGGTCAGGACGCTTCACGCGTGGCTCAAATTTGGCATCTCCCGTTCCTCCACCTCTATCGAAACCTTCATATCTTTTTTGTCGGTCCTGGCGGATCTGCTTAGGAACATATTTGATCGTATTCCCTCCAGAAGTTGGCGGCCCGAAATTGATCTGTTCTTCTTTAATTCCAGCTGGAGAAGGCCCGTACCAGTTTTCTGGTCCGTTGTATTTATCTCCCTTGCGATATTCGAGTTGACGTTGCTCTTGCTTCCACTTTTTCTCAATGGGTGACTGTCCCCAAGAAACTCCGACGATCAAGCATAGTACGATATGTAGTATATACTTATTCAAAATCAGCATCTGTTTCTTTAACTCGGCTGCGCTTTCCGAAGGAATCGAACGCTTTTCTTAATCCTGTTGCTTCCTCCACTTCTCTAACAGTGTAAAAACCAAGGCCGGTTATCACCACTAATAAAGGCAGCAAGAAGAACATATAAGCCAAGTAGAACAATTGTCGAACGATGTTTGCCGGGAAGATAAATTCATCCGTGTAGATCTGCGCGACTCTTTTCACAAATCCCGTGATTAAGTCCAAAAGATCGCGTACAAGTGGTTCATCGTTCCAGACTTCATGAATGCTGAAGACAAATGCTATCGGCTGCATCGCGATGAAAGTTATGATCATCATGATCATCAGCAAGACAATGGATTTCCCCCAGTGCTTTCGACTAACTAAAAACCCTTTGCTCCAGAGTTTACCAACTGATCCGTTGTCCAAAGCGGCAACGGCCGGATTTAACAGCAAGAAAGGAATGATCAAGATCCAAAAGAACATCCATCCCCAATGGGCAATAAATACGATCGATGTTAGAATCAAGTTTGACAGCCAAACACCCAGGAACTTTCTAACTGTAAACGACCAAAAGGACCTCCAACTAAATGGTTTATCTTGTTCGCTCATGGCCCAATACACGGCTACATAAACGAACGTGAATACTAAGGTCCAACCGAATACTACAATGTAATCTCCAAGATTGCTGAAGCTATAACCCAGCATTAACTCCATTTGACTTGCCCAGTCGAACCAATATTCCGTTTGTTGTTGGTCATAATGATTGTACCCTTGATAGGCAATCAAAGACAGGGCTAAAGGAAGCGCCGTCCATGAAATTGCCTTCATAAACTTCCCAAAGTAAGCACTGTAGATGCGTGTACTGTCCGTAAATATCTCTCCTATATTTCGAATCTGATGGTAGCTGAATTTTCTACGTGGCTTCACGTTGACCACGTCTTCATTATCAACTAATTCCGGATATTTTCTAGCCACATATATCGGATACAAAACGTAATAAAACAGGATCATAGAAAATGAAAATATGATCAGTGTCCATTTTGACCAATCCGGAAGCTCTTGATAATTGGCAGTCACAAAACTTTCAAGGAACCCCGCCATTATGATGAATGGTATGAGGCTCATCATTATTTTTAATGCTCGCTTTGTAGATAGTTGTAGTGATTGAAGTCGCGTATAGCTGCCTGGAAATAACAGCCCATTTCCCGCCGTAATTCCCGCTCCTCCTGCCAAGACTATTGCAGAGATCTCAAATGCACCGTGGATCCAAATGCCAAGAAAACTGGTGATCAACAATCCTTTCGTATGAAAAAAGTACTGGAATGACCCAAGCATTACACCGTTGTAGAATAGCAAAATATGTGTCCCCAGTGTAAAGAAAAATCCTGCAAAAAAGGTCAAAAAGGCCACCTTCAAATTGTTCGTGGTTATGTGTAAAAACATTCCTAGCTGATCTTCTTGCTGATAGACTGCCAAAGGGTTTCCATTCGCAATATTGTTGAGCGTACTTTGAACATAACCCTCTCCCACGACGCTTGATAAAAAGCTTGGCTCTATATGTGTGTTGAACACCCCTATTCCCACATATACAAGGAATGTGATCATCGCAAACAATAGGTTTTTTCGAGAGCGATAGATCTCCAAAGGCAGCGATTTCGTCCAAACTGTCCACAGTTTACCAAGTGAATCCGCCTTCTGCTTGTGAACTCCTGTATAAACGCGTTGCGCTAAACCATTTAGATAAACACGAACAGTACGTCTTTTATAGAAGGTTTGAGCATAAGACAGATCCTCCGTAATATCCATGTAAAGATCACTGAGTTCTTCAGGGTCATGGGATTTCGATTCGTAGAGTTTTTCGAATTTTTCCCACTTTTCTTTATTCTGTTTTATGAAGGAGGTCTCTTTCAAATGTTTTAGGACAGTTTGCGACGTTTAAATATAACATTCCTAGACTAAAAGGAAACAGCAAAACGCAACTGGTCCAGACAAACCTTAACATTCCTTAACACGTATAATTGTCGTAACTTTCGGTTCTAATCACAGCGGTATGAAAACACTAATCACTTTGGCTACTGTTCTGAGTAGCTACGTTTGTCTGTCTCAATTAACAGAAACACTCGACAATGTCTGGATTCCCATGCGCGACGGAGACTCCCTTCAAGCGGACGTCTATATTCCATCCAACGTGGATTCTGCTGAAGTCATATTGATACAAACTCCCTACAATAAAGAAGCCATCAACAACCTTCCAATGGGAGTTAATCAAAACTTAGACGGTCAACCGTACATCTGGGTAATTGTTGATTGGAGAGGCTTTTATGGTTCCAATGGTGCTGATGTTTCCAATGTGAACCGTGGTGAGGATGGCTATGATGTTTGTGAATGGATCAGTCAACAGACATGGCACAAAAGTCGTATCGGAACATGGGGACCTTCCGCACTGGGGCGCGTTCAATACTCAACTGCAAGAGAGCATCATCCAAATCATACATGTGCCGTTCCACTTGTAGCGCACCCACAACAATCCTATGATGATTACTTCATGAATGGTGTTCTTGAAGG
>JBMSGX010000113.1:0-7473 GCA_049416285.1 Crocinitomicaceae bacterium
GGTATTCTGCATGTCATTGGTGTCATGTAATGGAGCATGAATCTTTCGAGGATGATGAGGTTGCTGCATTGATGAATAAGTTTTTCATCAGTGTTAAGGTGGACCGTGAAGAGCGTCCAGATGTTGATCAGGTGTACATGACAGCTGTTCAATTAATGACACAACAAGGGGGCTGGCCGTTGAATTGTTTTTGTCTTCCTGATGGACGACCAATTTACGGAGGAACTTATTTCCCAAAGGAGCAATGGATGCATATTTTAAAATCCCTTCATTTTACGTTTCAGAATGATCTGGAGAAGGTGGAAGAATATGCATCAAACCTGCATGAAGGAGTGCAACGCGCTGAGTTGATCCAGAAAAATGAAAATGAGATCCAGTTTAATATCGAAAAACTTCAAGAGCTTGTTTTGAGATGGTCTAAACTATTCGACCGTATCAATGGAGGGGATTCCAAAGCTCCCAAATTCCCGTTGCCTAACAACTACTTATTCTTACTAGAATATGCTACGTGGTTGAACGACCAAAAGGTTATGGAACATGTGCGTTTATCCCTAGATAAAATGGCAATGGGAGGCATTTACGATCAGGTTGGCGGTGGATTTGCACGCTATTCAGTCGATATGCTCTGGAAAGTGCCTCACTTTGAGAAAATGCTTTACGATAATGGGCAGCTAATTGAACTCTATTCAAAAGCATATAGAACAACAAAGAGTCCTTTATACAAGCGTGTTGTTGAAGAAATTGTCAATTGGCTAGAGCGCGAAATGATAGCAGAGAAAGGTGGATTTTATTCCGCCTTAGATGCTGATACTGAAGGTGAAGAAGGTAAATTCTATGTTTGGTCTGAGAGTGAACTATCAGAAACATTGAAGAATGATTTTGCTTGGGCATCTGAGTATTTTGAAATGGGTCGCCTTTCCGATTGGGAGGGAAACAAGGTGCTCATGCGCAGTCAAACAGATGAAGTGTTTTTGAAGGAAAAAGGATGGACACAAGACGTATTTGATCAAGAACTAAAGAAACTGCAAAGGCGACTGTTAAATATTCGTTCTGAGAGAGTTTTTCCAGGGATAGACGATAAAGTATTAACTGGGTGGAATGCTATGACCGTCAAAGGACTGGCACATGCTGGCGTCATATTCAACGAACAGCGATATATCCACCTTGGAACAGCAATCATGACCACGCTTTTAAAAAATCAATGGGACGGTAAAATACTAAAACGCAATTTCAAAAATGGTGTTAGTACGATCGATGCCTTTTTGGAGGATTACGCCCACATGATCGATGGTTTAATTGCTTTACACCAAGCTGATTTGGACGAAAAATGGATCAATGCTGCTGTACAATTAACAGAGAAAACTATTGAGGAATTCAGCGATGAAAAATCGGGGATGTTCTTCTTTACAGATTCTCGCTCAAATTTGATTGCGCGTAAGATGGAGGTTAATGACAACGTAATTCCTTCAAGTAATTCTGTTATGGCGCACAACCTTTTTGCGTTAGGGTTACTAACAGGAAGGATGGAATGGATCAATCGCGCTGAGCAGATGGTGCATAATGTCTATGACGGTATGGAAATGTATGGGTCGGGATACTCTAACTGGGCAATGCTGTTACAGCGAATGATCAAAGGTCAAAAGGAAGTAGTTTTCGCCGGTACTGATGCAGACAAAGCAATCTTAAAGTTGAGAGAGCAATTGGATGTTCCTGTTCTTTTGGCTAAAGCCACGGAAGACTCAACACTATCAATATGTCAAGGACGTCACTCGACAGAAGAGCTCGTGATCTATGTATGCGAAAAAGGTGCTTGCAGTTTGCCGGTTAAATCTGTAGCTGAAGCAATTAACAGAGTTATCCAATAATACCCCTTGATAAGTAGTCGCTGAAATAAAACGGTCCTACTTTTGTTCTTCCGTTATTTGCAAGGATGAAAATTACAGTTGTTTTATATGTGGTTTTGATGTCCGCAGTTGGATTTTCCCAAATGCTGGATAACAGCAACGGCTATGCATTTACTGATCAGCCATTTTTTAATACTTCTTTTATAAAGGCCAATAAGATCGACACAGTTAGGGGAAAGTTCATCGTTCGTAAGCCGGGTAAATCATTTAAGAGAACAGAGTACATTCAGGAATTTGTTTTTGATGAGTCCGGACAACTTCGTTCGCAGCGAGAAACTTTTCCGGATGATGGTTCATCAGATACAACCGCAACGCATTACGCCTATACGGATAATGGTCTTTTGATGCAGATCCGAAAACGTACATTGGATGGGTTTGTTCAAACTGATTTTGCGCATGACTCTCTTGGTCGTGTAATTCAGGAAACAGTTAGTAAACTTTATTTCGAGTCAAACGGAGCATCTCGCGCAACGATGCTGAATAATGAAACCTACAAGTATATTGATCTTGAATCTCAATGGAGGCGGGTGAGTTTTAACAGTTATGGAAAACCATTTTTGGAAGAGATCTTTTACGAAGACGAGGATGGTTATCTCACGCAAAAAAAGGATATCGTAAAAATGACGTCGAAGCGGTTCATTCATGAGTATGAATATGACGATAATGGATATCTGGCATCAATGCGAAAACGCGAGGATAAATCGGATGTATTTTTGGAGGAGATCACCTTCCACTACGATGAATACGGAAACCTTTCAGAAAAGCAGATTTTCAATAAAGGTGAACATGTCACGGATATTCAGATCATCTACAACAATAAAACGGGGTTGCTTTCTTCTATTGTAACAAGATCATTGACTACAGGAATCCTGGCCATTCTTCAGTTTAAGGATTATACTTACTTCGATTGATACTTTCCTTTGATCGCATTGTCGATCGTTTCAGGAAGAGTTCTAAACTCGAAGTTCAAGCGGTCGCGAACTTTGGTGTTACTGTATTCACGTATCGCATACATGTTTGCAATTGTGTCCTTGGTAATGGGCGCGGAATTTGAGGAGAATGCATATCTAATTGCCATCAGCAGACGAACAGTATTTGCCATATTTCGAGACAGCATCTTTGTCGGCTTTTTCACTCCTAGTTTATCCGCAATTTCGGAAATCAAGTGTTTGAAACTTTGGTTTGATCCAATACAAAGGAATTGTTCCGCTGAAATATCAGATTCCATCAGTTTTACCATTATCGTAGCTACATCTCGCGCATCAACTGTTGCGTTGGCTCCGGGTGGAGTATAACTAATTCCACGTTGGGCATTTTTGAAGATCATAAGCGAACTTTCATTCCAATCGCCTGGTCCGAGAATAACACACGGATTTACCATTACAGCATTCAACCCTTCTTCGATTCCTCTCCATACTTCTTTTTCAGCGGAGTATTTTGAAACCGAATAAGCTGATGTTCCCGGGGTTTGCTTCCATCGCGTATTTTCTGTAATGAGATCAGAGTCATCGCCCAAAGCCGCTGTTGAACTGGTATAACAGAATTTTCGCACGGCTTTATCTAGGCAAACATTCACCATATTGGCCGTTCCTTCACGATTGATCTTGATAAGTGTGCTGAACTTCTTCTCATCAAAGGAAACGAGTGCTGCGCAATGGTATACATCACAACCTTCCTCGATCTGTTCTTCAAGAAAGGTTATGTCTAAAATATCACCTTGAACCCATTCAATACGCTCATAAGACGACCGCCAGTTTTCTCCCAGATAATATCCAAAAATATGCTCCACGATCGGAATTCGCTCCTCGTTGCGGTAAGAACAACGAATATGTTCATGACGTTGTGCCAGCTCGACGAGTAAATGCGAGCCAAGAAGTCCTGTTCCACCTGTAACGAATACCATATTCTAAAGGTAATGATGTTTGAAGAATGTACAATACTCTATCAAATTTTGCCTGATTGAGGATTTATAGGTTTTCCCTTAGCATTAAACGTTTTACAATTATCATAGATTTTGATTGGTGTTTGACTCTTTCGTTTCTTTGTAGGGCATGAAAAAAACACTACTACTACTGTTTCTTGCAACAACACTATTCTCGTGTAAGTCCGAATATGAAGAGAGACTTGCGCAGGCACAAGTTGTGAGAATAAAGATCGAGCAGATCGAGAGTATCGATCAGCACGAAAGTAATTCAGGGCTTCAGGATGAATTGGAAGAATTGCATGAGGAGATTACTTTCCTGAGCAAGGTTTCTGGGAATGAAGAGAAGTTTCTGGAAGACTTATTTAAGTAGTCTTACAGTGCTAGTTGTACAGTAGGATCCCAGTATTTTTTCTCGAAATCCACGATTTGGTCATCTTTGACCTCAATACCCTCGGCTAGAAGTAGTTCTTGCATCCTATTTGGTGTTGAGAAGTGCATCTTGCCAGTCAGCATTCCATTTCTATTGACTACACGATGAGCTGGTACATCTGGTAAGGAATGTGCATTATTCATCGCCCAACCTACCATTCTGCTGGCTTTGGGACTTGAAAGATATTTGGCAATAGCACCGTAGCTCGTTACCCTGCCTTTGGGTATAAGGCGTACAACATCGTAAACATCCTGAAAAAAATCTTTATTCTTTTCTGATAAAGATGGCATTACTCAACAGTAACGGACTTCGCTAAATTCCTTGGTTGATCCACATTACAACCGCGCATCACGGCAATGTGATAAGAAAGTAACTGCAAAGGAATTGTTGCCAATAACGGTACAAGGTGCTCATCCGTTTCCGGAATTTCGATCACATGGTCTGCGATCTCCTTCACCTGCTGGTCTCCTTCAGTTACAATAGCAATGATCTTTCCTTTACGTGCTTTCACTTCTTGGATATTGCTCACAACCTTTTCGTAGCTAGTCCCTTTAGTCGCGATAACAAATACAGGCATAGCCTCATCGATCAAAGCAATAGGACCGTGCTTCATTTCCGCAGCCGGGTAACCTTCTGCGTGAATGTATGAGATCTCCTTTAGTTTCAAGGCTCCTTCCAGTGCAACAGGGAAAGAGCTTCCTCTCCCAAGGTATAGTGAGTTTTGAGCGTCTTTATATTGCTCTGAAATGTATTCTATATGATCATTTTTCTCGAGTACTCGCTGCACTTTTGACGGGATTGCTTGTAATTCAGAAAGAAGTCCTCTGAATTTAGATTCGCTGATGGTCCCTTTTTTATGTGCTAAAGACAATGCCATTAGAGTAAGCACGGTTACTTGAGCCGTAAATGCTTTTGTCGATGCAACACCGATTTCAGGACCTGCGTGCGTGTAAGAACCAGCGTCCGTTATTCTTGCAATGGATGATCCGACTACGTTACAAATACCAAGAATCGTTGCTCCTTTCGATTTTGCAAGCTCAAGAGCCGCAAGCGTATCTGCTGTTTCCCCCGATTGCGATACAGCGATAACAACATCGTTTTCTGAGATGATAGGATTTCTATATCGGAACTCACTTGCGTATTCAACTTCTACATTTATACGTGCTAGATCCTCGAACAAATACTCACCAACTAGACAAGCATGCCAAGATGTCCCACAAGCGATCATGATTACTCTGTTCGCATTGATAAGCTTTTGCTCGTATTCTTTTATTCCACCTAATGAAACCCATCCCTCTTCGGCGTTCAATCTTCCTCTGAAGCAGTCTTCGATAGATCTTGGTTGCTCGTGAATTTCTTTCAACATGAAGTGCTCATATCCTCCTTTTTCCAAGGCTTCAAGGTGTAACTCTAATTCTTGAATGTATGGCGTTTTTTCTGTGTCATCGATGTGATACAATTTCAATTCTTTACCTGGTTCCAGAACTGCAATTTCATCGTCATCCATGTATACAACTTGCTTTGTGTACTCTACAATCGGTGTAGCGTCTGATGCAAGGTAAAAATCACCATCATTTCCAATTCCCACAACCAAGGGAGAGCTCTTACGCGCTGCGATCAGTTTTCGTGGCTCATCTTTGCTCATTACAACAATTGCGTATGCCCCAACAACATTTTGAAGCGCAAGACGCGTAGCTTCTCCAATGTTCACTCCTTCATGTTTTTTGATATCATCGATCAAATAACATAACACCTCTGTATCTGTATCACTTTTAAAGGTGTACCCTTTACTTTGAAGTTCTTTCTTAATAGTATCATAATTCTCAATGATGCCGTTGTGGATCATTGCGATATCTTCATGTTGCGAATAGTGGGGGTGAGCGTTTACATCATTTGGAGCACCATGTGTTGCCCAGCGTGTGTGTCCAATAGCTACAGTTCCGGATGTGTCTTTATCTCCTGTAAACTCTTCAAGGTTAGCAACTTTACCTTGCTTCTTGTAGATCTTGATCTCATCGTTACCCATCAATGCAATACCAGCACTGTCATAACCTCTGTATTCAAGTCTTTTTAGTCCTTTAACAACAATTGGATAAGCTTCTTTGCTACCAATGTATCCAACAATTCCACACATATATTAAAGTCTTAGAATTCTGTATAAACGATATCCAGCTTTGGTTTCACCTTATTCAAGGTTTGCTGGCCATTAAAAATAATTCTGTCCGCCGAAGAAATGAAGAAAAACGGTGATAAAATCAATTCGGTGTTTTCAATTTCTCCAAGAATAACGGATTGTACATACTCACGAACATTGATCGTGAATGCCTTTGAGGAAGCGCTGTATTCACCAATCGTTCCTATACTGAAGAGCCTATCGTCGTCCTCACTTAATCTTGTCGAAACGATCAAAAGGTCTCCCGGGTCATAAATAGATGCAGTCTGATATTGAATTGGCAATGTTAATGTTGCTTTATGCACAACTGCATTCGCGGGAATATTATCTAATCCCGGAATCTGGACTACAGCTCTGCTTTTAAATGATTGAGCATAAAATTCTTGCATTCCGGAAACAGTATCGGCAATAACTGTCGAGACGTTCAGTGAATTTGTAATGTCTACATGGTTAAAATCAGCACATTCGGAGTTGATCACGAAATCAAATTCTCTTGGATCACCATTACCGTCCGTGTAATACATTGTGATTTTTGAACTGGGATCATTCATATCGAAATAGAATACTCCACCATCTCCACTTGGAGGCGTGATCGTTGACCTGATTTGAAGCCCCTTGAAATAGTTCACGAATTCGCTATTATCATCAAAGATGTTAGGCGTATCCCAGGCATCCTGAATAAATCGCTGTGCAAGTGAGTTATCCAATGGAATTCTCAATTGTGGACTTACAGTATCATTGTCAATAACACTGATAGTGTTCACATCCATGGTGATATTGTTTTCTCCCGGTCGTACTAGATCTGTTCCTGTTGTGTTGAGTGTGGTAAAGGAATAGTAAGTACTGTCAATTGAAAGATCGTCAGTTAGTTCAAACACTTCTATGTACTGATCTGTCGTTTCTCCATACAATCCTGTATATTCCAGACGCAAAACAATTGAGTCAACTGTCAGAGTTGTAGGATCGCCAAAATTAGGATCAACACCCACAAGTCTAATTTGCGTGTAGATCTCAGAGTTCTTTTGAGCAAAGTCAGGGTCGT
>JBMSGX010000114.1:0-7409 GCA_049416285.1 Crocinitomicaceae bacterium
AACATCATCAATGCAGGCCACCAGAATCTATTCAATGCATCTTGCGCCATTTCTTTTTGCTCAGGGGTTCCAGCCGCAAGTTTCATCATAATCTCAAAACCCTGTCTTTGGTGGAATGATTCTTCTTTACACACTCTCACCATTGCTCTAGCGTATGGTCCGTAAGAACATCTGCAAAGAGGAACTTGATTCATAATGGCAGCTCCGTCTACCAGCCATCCTACAGCACCCATGTCTGCCCATGTTAGCGTTGGATAGTTAAATATCGAACTGTATTTTGCTTTTCCGGAGTGCAAATCATCAATTGTCTGTTCTCGGTCCGCTCCCAATGTCTCTGTAGCGCTATAGAGATACAAACCATGCCCTGCCTCATCCTGAACCTTTGCAAGAAGCACCGCTTTTCTTCGAAGACTTGGAGCACGCGTGATCCAATTTCCTTCAGGCAACATTCCGACCACTTCAGAATGAGCATGCTGAGAAATTTGGCGGATCAACGTCTTGCGGTAATCGTCCGGCATCCAATCCTTTGGCTCGATCTTGATGTCAGCATCGATCTTCGCTTGAAAATCTCTTTCTAACTGTGCTAAATCTATTTCTTTCATAACTCTCTTTTACGCTCTAACAAATTTACAAAATCTTCGGTGAAACTGCTAGTGAAAAGGAGATTTCAGTTGCTTAAAATTGAGTAGATTTGTGGCAAATCATTCGAAAATGACACCTAAATTCCATTCATTAAAGATCAAAGATGTAATTCATGAGACGGAGGAAGCGGTTTCTATCAGCTTCGAAATCCCTGCAGAATTGCAGAATGACTATCAGTATAAATCAGGTCAGTACCTTACACTTCGTACGGATATCGCCGGAGAAGACATACGAAGATCATACTCCCTGTGCTCTGCACCACATGAAAACGAATGGAGAGTTGCCGTAAAGCAAGTTGAAAACGGAAAGTTCTCGACGTATGCCAACAACTCGATCGAGGCTGGAATGGAGATGCAGGTGATGACACCTATGGGTAACTTTCTTGTGGAAACAGCTGAAACGAATAACAAATCTTATGTTCTTTTCGCAGCAGGAAGTGGGATTACTCCCATTATTTCGATAGCGAAATCAGTATTAAGAAATGAGCCCAAGAGTGATATCACTCTGTTTTACGGAAACAAGGGGGCAAACACTATCATTTTCAAGGAAGAGCTTGAGGCTCTCAAGAATGAATACATGGACCGCTTGAGAATTATTCACTTGCTTTCACGAGAAAGTTTGGGTAGCGATATTTTGAAGGGTCGCATTGACAAGGATAAAACAACTGATCTTTACAACGCATTTTTGAAGAATCTTCAAATAGACGCGGTTTACATCTGCGGTCCGGAACCGATGATCATTGGTGTGAAAGAAAGCATGCTTGATAACGGTGTTGCATCTGATAAGATCCACTTCGAGCTATTTACAAGCCCTACAGATCCGAATGAAAAAGTAGAGCTTCCAACAAATTCTCCAAAGGTTGATTCGAATGTGACGATCATCGTTGATGGAGACGAAATAGACCTTGCACTCACATCGAATGGAATTAACATTCTGGATGCCGCTCAAGAAGCCGGTGCGGATTTACCATTCGCATGTAAAGGAGGAGTTTGTTGTACATGTAAAGCGAAGATCTTGGAAGGTTCTGCATCAATGGATGTAAATTATGCATTAGAACCGGATGAGGTAGATGCAGGATACGTACTAACGTGTCAGGCACACCCTACAAGTGATAAACTAGTTATTTCATTTGACGATTAATGGGATTATTTAAAAACATATTTGGTAAGAAAGAAGAGACTTCAAAGGTCCACAGAGGATTTCATGTTTTGAAAGTTTCTAAAAAGGAGTTCCTTACTTCCGACATGGTTCAGTTTACATTCGACACTACCGGAAATGAGTCTACTTACAAATTCATTCCCGGGCAATATATCAACCTGGATTTGAACATCAACGGTAAAGAAGAACGTCGCTCCTACTCTATTTGTAGCGGTAAAGACGAGCCCTTATCAGTTGCAGTTAAGCGTGTGGAAAATGGAGTTGTATCTAATTACATGATCGACAGTGTTGAAGTAGGTCAGGAGATTGCTGTGAGTGAACCCGAAGGACACTTTTTGTTCGACAGTGATTACAAAAACGTAATGGCGATCGCTGCAGGATCAGGAATTACGCCTATCGTATCCATTGCGAAAGAAGTTGAAGCACAAAAAGGATACTGTCAGTTATTTTTCGCGAATAAAACTGAAGCAGATATCGCTTTTAGATCAACACTTGACGGTTTATCTAGAACAAACACAGCATATTATCTAACCCGAGAGGAGAAAGACGGTTTTGCACATGGAAGAATCGGAAAAGAATCTTTCACTGCTGAACTTAAAAAGGATCTCAGTTTACTTAAGTACGATGCCTATTACTTATGCGGACCTGCTGAAATGATCAAAGAAGTAGAAGAAGTACTGCACATGTTCGGCGTAAGCAAGGATAAGATCCACCATGAATTGTTCACTCCTCCAACAGAGGATACGGACGAAAAGGAAATTACCTTCACGGCTACAAGTCATGTGAAAGTTGTACTCGATGATGATATAGTTGAATTCGACCTGGATGGAGACGGACCTTCAATTCTCGACAAAGCAAATGACGAAGGATTGGACGCTCCTTACTCTTGTCGTGGTGGTGTATGCTCAACATGTAGAGCAAAAGTTCTGAAAGGTTCAGCCATGATGAAGGTGAATTATTCGCTTACAGACAAAGAGGTTGAAGAGGGATATGTATTGACATGTCAAGCCCATCCGACAAGCGATGAATTAGTTGTGAGTTATGACGAGTAAAAAAGTAATTGTCGTTCTTGGTGCAAGTAGAGGGATTGGTGCAGCAACAGTACAGTTACTTGCTAAGAATTTTGATCACGAGATCATTGCGCTATCCAGAAATGGCGCGAAAATGCAGGAGCAATTTGGAGCATTGTCAAACGTTCACAGTTATACTTTTGATCTTGCCGGATCGGATGTTCGGAAGAATGCTGAACAGATCTTCTCTCATTTTGATAGGATAGATATCTTGATCAATAATGCCGGAACACTCGTCAACAAACCATTTACAGAATTAACGCACAACGATATTGCTTCCAGTTATCAGGTGAATGTCATCGGAGTCATGGAAGTGACCCAAGCCGCAGTTGGTAAAATGACAGAAGCTCATATTGTAAACATTAGCTCGGTTGGAGGTTTCCAGGGAAGTGTAAAATTCCCAGGACTTTCAGCATACTCCACTTCTAAGGCCGCACTTTGCAGCTTCACCGAATTATTTGCGGAAGAGTACAAAAACACTTCGATCAAAATGAACTGCCTTTGCTTAGGTGCCGTTCAAACCGAGATGCTCGAAGAAGCATTTCCCGGTTATGAAGCACCACTAAGCGCTGAAGAAATGGCAGCATATATCGTTGATTTCTCTTTGAATGCGAACAAGTGGATGAACGGAAAGATCATACCTGTTTCATTATCTACTCCCTGATCTGTTACTTTTTAAAATGTTGGGCATTTCAAAGGAAGACGCATAACCGTTGAGAAGAAAAAAGAACATAGCAAACCTTTCAGAATCTGAGCTTATCGCTCTGGCTAAGAAGGACCAAAGATATTTTGGACCGCTTTATGATAAGTATTTTGAACAGATCTTTCGCTTCATATTTAAGCGTTTGGGAGGAAATGAAGAAGTGGCTGGTGACCTCACACAGCAAACGTTCATTAAAGCCATGGCAAATATGGATCGCTATGAAGACCGTGGATTCAAATTTAGCAGCTGGTTGTATCGCATTGCTCAAAATGAAGTTTCTATGTATTTCAGGCAACTCAAAAAAGACTTCAGTGTTGCTGTCGATGAAAATAGAATAGCTGACCTTGCAGAAGAAGCAGAGTTAGACATGAATTACATGTCGATGGATGAGCAGGAAAAACTCATCGAACTGTTAAACACGCTAAATGAAAGTCAACTGGAATTAATAGAATTACGCTTTTTTCAAGGAATGCGTTTTCAAGATATTGCTGATATTTACAGTATCACAGAGGCGAATGCAAAGATGAAGATCTACCGTTTAGTGGAGAAGATCTCAAAAATGTGGAATGAAGGGAAATGAGAAAGTTCGAAGTAAATAAAGACAAAAAGAACCTGACTCCGTCTGAAGAACAGATCAAGAGACAGAAGAAGGACTTTGCTCGTTTGCACCATGACTATGAGAAGCTTACAAAACGAGGCAAGAAGCCTTTGTACAGAGACCCTAAACTCTATATGCTTATAGTGATCGTGGGTATCATTCTACTCCTGCTTTTCCTGGAGGAGCTATAGAATTGTTCACCATTTCATTTTTTTGTACCTTCATTGGATAATCTGACCATGAAGAAGAGAGCGTGCTTACTACTTTTGATTATCCTTTCGACCGTAACTTATGGTCAGGATATACATTGGTCTCAGTTCAATGACAACCCCATCTTCCAAAACCCCGGTAATACAGGCCAGTTCAACGGTGACATCAGATTCATCGGAAACTACCGCGACCAGTGGCGTGCAGTAACTGTGCCTTTCAGTACGATCTCAGTTTCGGTTGATTCAAAACTTTACAATCACAAGAACCTCGGGTTTGGTGGACTCTTATTTCATGATGTAGTGGGAGACGGACAATTCAGAACTATCGAATTTCAAGGAAATGCTTCCTATTTGCTTAAACTTACTTCCGATTCGACACATACCATTCGACCTGGAGTGAACATCGGCATGAATCACCGTCAGTTGAATTCTAGTCAGTTCTATTTCGATAATCAGTACAACGGGATCATGTTTGACCCTACCCTTCCCACCAATGAGTTTCTACAAACAGAACGCAATACGAATTTTAGCATTGGAACAGGCGTCATTTACCAGTATTATGTGAATGAACGATTCAATTTTACGGGTGGGTTGGGTTTGTACAACATAAACCAACCTAATCAGGGCTTTTACGGGGACAATATTAAACGTGACAGAAGATTCAACTTTTTCGGTAAAGGAATCTATAAGCTCAACTATGATTGGGATCTGGTTCCAGGGGTACAACTAAACATTCAAGGGAAATACCGTGAATTACTCGTCGGTTCATCCGTCAAATACACGTTGATCGATAAGCTGGGAGAGTACCGAGCCTTATACGGAGGTCTTTGGTATCGTAACAGAGATGCAATGTATCTATCAGCTGGATTAGATTATCAAAGTTGGTTTTTTGGAATTAGCTATGATGTCAATATTTCCAAACTTGTTCCTGCAAGTAATTTGCGCGGTGGACTCGAGCTCGCTGTTCGTTATATTATGAATCGATTTAAACCTAAAAAGATCCAACACAGAATATGTCCAGATTATATTTAATCATACTTATCCTGTTTGTTGGAACGAATGTTCAGGCACAATCGAAGCTCGGGAAATACCTGGACTTTGCGAAGGAGCAATACAATAAGGGTGATTACTATTATGCCCTTGAGTATTATAAAAAAGCGATGGATCTTGACAGTCAATCAGTAGATATCGTTTGGCAGTACGCTGAAACATTGAGGGCATACAAGGACTATCGCAAAGCAGAATACTATTACAAAAAGGTTTACGAAAAAGAAGAAGCACGTATCTACCCTTCCAGCCTCTTGTATGTTGGATTGATGGAAAAAATGAATGGGAAGTACGATGCTGCTCTAACCACTTTCAAAAAGGCGAAGAAAAAATATTACAAGGACAAAAAAGGATATCTATACAGCAAAGCGAAACAGGAGATTGCTAGCACCGTTTGGGCAAAAAGCGCGATCATCGATACGGCTGACCTAAGAATCGAGTCGTTACCCGATGCCATCAACACCAAAAATGCAGAGTTTGGCCATATGATCATTGATGGCCACTTCATATTTTCCAGTTTGCGAGCTGATTCAATTTCCGCTTTGGAAGAGGTGTATGGCACTGAGTATTCCACGTCTCTTTACTCAAGTGAGTACAAAGAAGGAGCATATCAATCATCAGAGAGAATTGAAGCACTTTACAAAGCCGGTTTGAACTCCGGAAATGGAACACTCTCTTTGGATGGTACACGCTATTATTTCAGCAAATGTGCGGACGACGGGTACAATTACCGTTGTAAGATCATGGTGGCATATTATGAGAACGGAAATTGGTCCAGAGTAGATTCTCTTGGTGAGATCATCAATGAACCCGGTTCTAATACTACAATGCCCTGCATCGCACAAATGGATGGAGATGAGTACTTGATCTTTGCTTCTGACAGAGAAGACGGTGAAGGAGGACTGGACCTTTATTTTAGTCAGATCATCAATGGAAATCAATTCAAAAAAGTGCGTCCTGTTCGAAAGTTGAACACAATGGACAATGAAGTAACACCGTGGTGGGATAAAGAAAATAATCGGCTTTACTATTCATCTTCTTGGGAAAACGGATTTGGTGGTTATGATGTCTTCTATTCTGATTTTACCGATCGCGGTTTCTCTGAGCCAGTAAATGCTGGATTACCTGTGAACAGTTCTGCGAACGATCTTTATTACTTCTTGCATCGGGATACTGCGTATGTTTCTACAAACCGTAAAGGGGTGAGATACAGTAAAAACCCTACATGTTGCAGTGATATTCTTGCTTTGATACCACCAGCGAAAGAAATCCCTCCCACAAAAGAGGAAACATTGGCTGATTTGAATAAGCGTCTTCCTGTTACATTATATTTCCATAACGACCGACCTAATCCGGATTCATGGGACACAACAACGACTATCAACTACATTGATGCATATGACCGATACACTGCAATGCTTGACAGGTACAAGAAGGAATACGCCAAGGGGTTAAGCAATGTGAAAGCGGAAGAAGCAAAAGAAGATATCGAATCATTCTTCATTGAATATGTTGATAAGGGTGTGGCTGATCTACAACTTTTCCGGGACCTCTTGCTGGAAGAACTGCAGAACGGAGCAAAACTGAATATAACCATTCAGGGATTCGCAAGTCCATTGGCCAAAACAGATTATAACGTCAATCTGACCAAAAGAAGGATTTCCTCATTACTGAATTACTTGAGGGCGTTCGAGGGAGGTGTTTTTGTTCCTTATATGGACGGTACGGCAGCAAATGGTGGTCAAGTGATATTTTCGCAGGTACCTTTTGGAGAATACACTGCCAATCAATTGACGAGTGACAACCCCAATGATGTTCAGAACTCTGTTTACTCGAGAGCGGCAGCCATCGAAAGAAAAATAGAGATTCAGAGCGTTAGTTACCTGGATGACAACCGAAAACTACCGGTAGAGATTGTGAAAAATATCATAGATATTGGTTATTTGAAACCGGGTGAAACAGCGGATGTTGAGTTTGAAATT
>JBMSGX010000115.1:0-7407 GCA_049416285.1 Crocinitomicaceae bacterium
GACATTGATACATTCACAACAAATACTGTAAATGCAAACTGGGATGCTTTTGATATTCACTCAGATATATTAGAATACGAATATGCGATCGGAACATTGCCAACAGTGGACGATGTTGTTGGATGGACAAATAACGGACTGAGCTCTGCTTGTTCAGAAGTTTTGGCTAGTCCGATCTATGGACAAGTATATCACGTTTCTATCCGCGTGACAAATCAAGCGGGACTCACTGAGCAGTTTATTTCCAACGGGCAACGCTTCATCGATGACCTAAGCACTATCGAAGAGGCTTTGGGAACGATTACACTTTATCCAAACCCTACAGTTGATCAAATTACGATCTCTGGAGCAGAAAAAAGTGATGAAGTTTCAATTTATGATAATGCTGGACGAATCGTGTTGACAGTGGAGAACCCTACCACAACGATTGACCTATCGAATCTTGCCGGTGGACAATACAGCTTAATGCTGAAAAGAGGTCAAAGCTTTGTCATAAAGCAATTGATGAAGAAATAGTACTCAAACTTCAAGACATAAAAAAAGCCCGGCAAAACCGGGCTTTTAATTTTTCTGTGAAGATTATTCCTCAGAAGCTGCAGCTGCTTCTCCTGCTGCTTCTCCTTCTTCCTCATCATCTTCCACATCAGCAACCGCTCCACGTGCCATCTTAACAGATAGTACAACAGCGTTTTGCGGATCAAGGAATTCAATATTCTCTGCTGGAAGAGAGCTAATTCTAACTGTATGTCCAATACGTAGCTTAGTAATATCAACCACGATAGCCTCAGGAAGGTTTGCAGGCAATCCTAGTACCTTCAGTTTTCTGTATGGCTGTCTTAGTTTACCACCGTTAATCACACCGATTGCTGCACCAGTAGTTCTCAATGGAAGCATTACTTTCACTGGCTTGTCATCCTGAAGCTCCAGGAAGTCAATGTGAACAGGAGTATCTTTAACTGGGTGCATTTGAAGATCCTGAATGATCCCCATTTTCTTTGTCCCGTCAAGATCCAACTCGATCTGGTATACATCTGGAGAGAAGATCAACTTCTCAACATCTACTGACCTTACAGAAAAGTGGATTTGCTCACCTGTTCCGTAAAGCACACAAGGAACCAATCCAGCATTTCTCAATGCCTTCGCGTCCTTTTTCCCTACGTTCGCTCTTAACGAACCGCTCAATTGCGCTTTTTTCATTGTTTATTTATTTAAATTAAGATATTACAAAATGTGAGCTGATCGACTGATTGCTCTGAAGACGTCTGATAACATCCGCGAACAGTTCAGCAACCGATACCACTCTTATTTTTTCATGTGTTTGTTTCAACGGTATTGTATCCGTTACGATCAACTCTGTGATCGCTGAGTTTGAAAGTCTTTCATATGCCGGTCCTGAAAGTACCGCATGTGTACAGAAAGCTCTCACGCTGTTGGCACCATTTTCCATAAAAAGGTCAGCAGCTTTTGTTAGTGTTCCAGCCGTATCTATCATGTCATCAACCAGGATAACATCCTTCCCACTAACATCTCCAATAACGGTCATTTCACTTACAACATTTGCCTTTTTCCTTTGTTTGTGACAAAGTGCAAGACCAATATCATATCTTTTTGCGTATGAATTTGCACGTTTTGCTCCTCCTGCATCAGGTGCAGCCATGATCAAGTTACCATTGTTCATTTTCTCTATCTCCGCGTGGAAAATAGTCGAACCGAACAAGTGATCTACCGGCACTTCAAAGAAACCTTGGATCTGATCAGCGTGTAAGTCCATCGTCATAACGCGATCAACCCCAGCAGCCATCAACATGTTCGCAATTAACTTTGCACCGATCGCTACTCTTGGTTTATCTTTTCTGTCCTGACGAGCAAACCCGAAGTAAGGAATAACAGCGATGATCTTTCTTGCAGATGCTCTGCGCGCGGCGTCGATCATTAATAAAAGTTCGAAAAGATTCTCAGTTGGAGGCATAGTAGACTGCACGATGAATACATCCTGCCCTCTCACAGTCTCCTCAAAAGACGGTTGAAATTCACCGTCGCTGAACTCGCTAATGATCACATTTCCCAAAGAAACTCCATATACCTTTGCGATGCTTGTCGCTAAGTCTTTTGATGCTCTTCCTGAAAATATTTTAACTCCTGTTGCCATAAGCCTATACTTTGGGAGTGCAAAGATAGCTTTTTTTCACTGATGTGACTGCGTTACAGCAATTTATTTGTCGCGTTTCAACTTATAATCGCGATCACTAATAATTCCGAATCGTAATGAGATGAAAAATTTGTTCAATTCGAAAGCTGTTTGCGGTCTCGACATAAAGTGGTATCCTGTCTGTAAATGCAATAACCAGAACTTGTATCCAACTACGGGAGCAATCCCCCATCGATCAGTTGTAAAGTTAGTTCTGTAGAATAAATTTCCGCCGAACGTAAGGCCAAGTCGGTGCGGTCTCACCCAATACCCGAGGTCATACCCCAAAACGTTATGCTTGAAGTTGTAATTGAAACCTGTGTGCACAGCATGTACGATCGGTTTTTTTAAACGGATCTTCTTCCATTGCATTTCACCACCAAATTCCAGAAAGGTATACGCTCCTCGCTGAAGACCTATATAAGGACCGTATTTCATCACTTTTAATTCAAGCCATGCTGGAGAACTGCCCGAAAATAGTGGCTGCGCCGTCCCTTGAAAAGAGAGCACAAAGACTATTATATATAAGAGCTTTCTCATTGAAGTACTTCTTTCAACTTTCGTTCAAAAAAGTGTTCTTTTACAGTAAGACTGCTTTCCTCGATCTTTGGGATTAAGACCTTGGAAGTGTTCAAAACAGGATAGTAAAGTAATGATCCTTCCTTTGTTTCTTCTGAAAGTATATCAGAGCGTTGATCGTATGAATCAGACATCAAAATTACTCCACCTAAAAGCAAAACCATAGTGATAGTTGAGAACAATGCCCCAGCCATTCTATTAACCAAGCCGAGTTGGACAACTTTGATAACCTTTTCGAGCATTTTACCTCCAAAATAAACCATTGCGCCAACGGCTAAGAAGCAAAATGCATAAGCCAATATGGGCACATATTCCCAATCCCAACCCGCATCTTCTTTCAGTTTTACACTGATATAATCGGAGAAGTGAACTGCTGCATACAAACCTGCAAAAACAGCAAGCAGGGTAAATAGTTCTACTATCAAACCCTTTTTAAATCCTCTCCAAATAGCAAACAGCAGGAGAAGAACAATAAAAATATCTATAATATTCACAGTTCCTTTACAGGATGAATTAGTCGCAATCTGATAGAAGTTCTACTTCCAAAGAAAGGTTCACTTCAGACCAAGTTTTAGAAACACCGTCCTCACCTGTATGAAGATCTTTACATGCTTCATTCAATGATTCAACCGCCATTAGTCCGTTCCATGAAGAAACGTCAATGTCAGTGCTCCACTTGAAAATAGCTCCGTCCAGTTTATAGTCTCCTTCAACGTCTAACGTGATATCATTCATCATGATCTCAAACACCGCCTTTCCATCTTCTTTTAGCTCCTTGATCTTTCCTTCAATAAAAGGCGTATTCATTACATCAAAGAATAGCGTTGAAATCTTTTGATTTCGACTTTCATCGTTTGTTTCTACAGAGCTCGTCTTGATCGAGAAGTTAATAGACTCGATCACTTTTTTGGGATCTTCGTTTTGTTCACTTGAAACCGTGATCTCATTGAAACTTCCCGGGACACCTTTCTTTGCAGAAGTTTTATACCCTGTCCACGTCAATTTAGAAGTTCCTTCATTGTATCTATACATGCATGAAGCCTCTGAGGTTTGCTCGTCTGCATTTGTGGCTTCATCCGCAGTGGCTTCATCATTTCCAGATCCACACGCTGTTAAAAGCAGGATTGAAAGACCTAGGGTAAAGAGTGTCGTTCTTTTCATCATCTTAATTTTCATCTAAGATACGAATCTCTCAAAAAAACATAAAAATCATTCGGAAGGATTCTGCGCTTGAATGAGATTGCGTAATTTCGAATTATGGATTATGATGTAGAACTGAGATTCCAGGAAGTAAAGGCGGAATTAGAGAAAGAATTTGGTGGGGGTATGGATGTTCAGGCAATTCTATTTCTCATTGGTGTAAACGAATTAGGGATGGGTCATCGCGAATTCAATAAAAATGAGAAAACGGACCTGTTACACATCGCGATATGTACAATTCTTGAACCTTACGGGTTTTATGAGTTCAAGGGGCGCGACGAAGAAAACTGGCCCCATTTCGATCTGATCAAAAGTTTACCTCAGTTAAATCATCAGGATCAACAACATTTGCTAAAGGAAGCGATCATCGCGTATTTCACACAAAACGAATACGTTTCAACGGCTAAATCAAGCAGTTAAATAGGTATATTTGCACTCTTCAACCCAATAATGAACATGATATTTTTAATCAAAGCTGCACAGCTAATTTTGTCACTTTCCATTCTTGTTTTCTTACATGAGTTAGGACACTTTATCCCTGCCAGACTATTTAAGACAAGAGTTGAGAAATTCTACCTTTTCTTCAATCCTTGGTTTTCACTTTACAAGCGTAAGATCGGTGAAACTGAATGGGGAATTGGATGGCTACCTCTTGGTGGATATGTGAAAATCGCGGGTATGATCGATGAGTCGATGGATACTGAGCAAATGAAAGAGCCTGCGAAAGATTGGGAATTTAGAGCTAAACCGGCTTGGCAACGATTGATCATCATGATTGGTGGGGTTGTCGTGAATATCCTGCTTGGTTACTTCATCTATATCATGGTGTTCTTTACTTGGGGAGAAGAAGTGATCCATACTGACAAGCTTCAAGCGGGTATGAGCATTCATCCGTACATGGAAAAACATAATCTTCGTTCCGGTGATATTATCTTAGAAGTAGATGGAGAAAAGGTGATCCACACGAACGATATTAATAATGCTTTCATTCGTGGAGTTGAAAAATTGAAAGTTCAACGTCCTGATGGAAAGGTTGAAGAAGTATCTCTTCCAGAAGACTTAGAATACGAGTTGTTTGCTGAAGGAGCTATTCCAGTAGTGAATCTGCGTTCTCAATCGTTGAAGATCGAAGGGTTTGACGCTTCAGATTCATCCATGTTGAATGCAGGATTTAAAGAAGGAGATCAGTTCTTGGCGATCAATGACGTGCAGATCAATTACGACGATGATGTAGACCTCGCGAAGTTCAAATATAAAGGGTCAGATGTAGATGTATCAGTGTTGAGAGGTAACGATACCTTACAGTTGAAGACAGCGATTTCTGAGACAGGTCAAATGGGATTCCTTCGCACCTTCAAGTTTGTTGACACAAACGCTATTTCAACGGCCTATTACGGATTTGGAGAGAGTATTGGTAAAGGAATCAAGCGTGGTACTATGACCTTGAATAACTACGTCAGTCAATTAAAATTCTTGTTCACCAAAAAAGGAGCAAGCTCGATCGGTGGATTCGCGGCAATTGGAAACATGTTCCCTCCTGTATGGGATTGGCATCAGTTCTGGTTAACAACGGCATTGATTTCGATCATTCTTGCATTCATGAACATTCTTCCGATTCCGGCTTTAGATGGTGGGCACGTCGTATTCTTATTATATGAAATGATCACAGGTCGTGAAGCTCCGCAGAAAGTACTTGAATATGCGCAATATGCAGGGTTCATCCTGTTGATGGGGCTGGTTCTTTTTGCGAATGGTAATGATCTTATTAAGTGGTTATTCGGATAATCCAAATTGAAAAGAAACAAAAAAGGGGAGCGCGTTGCTCCCCTTTTCTTTTGTTCTTATGCTTTATCTGGCTTTCACAAGTGTTGTGATAATAGTTCCAGACTCTTTCTTAACTTGGGTAAAGTATTGTCCCATCGATAGATCTCGTGTTTCCATGTAGATATCGTGCTGTCCTTGATTCAGCTGACCGTCAAACACCGACATCACATGACGCTGATTCATGTCGTAAATGTCCACTTTAACCCATTCGTTATCACAATTGAATCGAACGGTAGCATTGGTGTAAGCCGGATTCGGGTAGATCAACGCTTTTTCTTTGCCCAGATCTTCTTCCTCTAATCCTACATTACATGCTCCAATTAAATTATGGAAGGTAACCGTGTGCTCAAACAATGCCTGCACATCTGCTGAAGGAATTCCGAACCAATCCTTCAAAATTGACGCGTAAATGTCACGGAAATCATATTGCATTGGTATTCCCGCTTGATTCGTGATCGTGTCTGAAATCACAGGATTCCCTCCCATAATGCCAATATCCAGACAAGTTCCAAATAGCATCAATGGAGCAGCATCGCCGTGATCGGTACCAAGACTTGCATTCGATGCAACCTGACGTCCAAATTCGGAGAATGTCATCCCCGCTACCTTCTCCTCGATTCCCAATAACATTAAGTCATCCTGGAATGCTGCGACTGCATCGGACAGCATTTTGATCAGGTCCGCGTGAGTTCCTTGCGTTGTATCCGCCAAACTTACTTGAGAATCGTGTGTATCAAATCCGTTAATATTTAGGACATACACCTTTGTTTGTAATCCTCCCGATATCATTTGCGCAACATACTGTAATTGTGTCGCAAGTGCATTGTTCGGGTCATACATTGTAGAGAGTGTGTTACCTGCATTTGCAGCGTTGTTGATCTGAGCTCCATATGCGTTCGCCTGGTCCATGATCGTAGTGATGTACTCAATGTGATCACCGTAGTACGTTCCGTCATTACCAGAAGTACTCGTTCCAAGGTTCCATGTTGCAAATGGATCTATCACGGCCTGACAATAATTTGCCAACAATCCCTGACATGTTTGCGAAACATCATAACCCATACTTATAGCGAAAGGATCGGAATATGTCGCATTTGGGAAATCAGTTGGATAAACCAGTGGAGCAAGATCCTGATCAAATGCTCTTCCCATCCAACCAGTAGTTGCTGGTGCATCTATTAATCCTGAAGTCCAAATATCCATTGATCGGAAGTGTGAACGGTTTTGTTCGGGGTATCCGACATTCTGGATAATTCCCAATTTACCGTCATTCCACATGTTCTGCATTCCTGTCATAACAGGATGCAACCCCACCTCTGTTGTAAGTGGAAGAACTGACGTCTCAGGTATCAATACATTATTCCTTTGTATCGTTAGGTTCGCGTATTGATCTCTTGGTATAATAGTGTTCAATCCATCATTACCACCGTTCAATCTAATTATTACTAAAACACGATCTTCCGCACTTTTTGCAACATCGAATAGCTTTTTACCAATCGACTGGAATTTCATATTGTTTATCAATATTGGCGTTCCCGCAGAAGCCAATGCCATATTTCTTACAAATTCTCTTCTTTTCATTTCTCGTCGATTAGCTTTTACATTACATGGAATTC
>JBMSGX010000116.1:0-7341 GCA_049416285.1 Crocinitomicaceae bacterium
TCAGGAGTTTATGACAGATTAGTGTTATTCCCGGGATGGAATATCGCGAACGCAGGAACATTCTACATGGATGACATTATTCAACAATAAGAACATGATGAGAAACATCAAATATATTTCAGCGCTACTGCTTTGTCTAGCTTTAATGGCTTCATCTTGTAAGAAGCCTGATGATGGAGGGGAGGTTGTTTTGCCAACGAATTTAGCAACAGTGATCACTGTTGATGAGGGGTTGGTTGATATTCAGGCAACAGCAAATAATGCTAATTACTTTTCTTTCATGTTCTTCGAGGGACCTGATTCAACATATGTTGAGGCAACCGACGGAGTAGCAAGTTATACATTCTCGAATTCTGGGACATATACGATAAGAACAAGGGCGCATGTTTCTTTCTCTGACTACATTGAAAAGATTGAAACAGTTACGATTTCGTTACCGATAACAAATACTGGTCAACCGCCAACAACGGGTTATGACGCTCCTTTAACCTATGCGGGCTATTCACTTGTATGGAACGATGAGTTTGACGGTAATTCGCTTTCATCTGATTGGGTGTATGAGATTGGTAATGGTACTTGGGGTTGGGGTAATAACGAGCTTCAATACTACAGGCAGGAAAATGTAAACGTTGAGAATGGAGTTCTAACGATTACAGCAAAAAGTGAATTGTTCGCAGGATACGGGTATACATCAAGTCGTATTAAAACTCAGGGTAATAAATCTTGGAAGTACGGGCGAATTGATGTTCGCGCTGCATTACCTCAAGGAAAAGGTTTGTGGCCTGCGATCTGGATGCTAGGAGATAATATAACGTCAGTAGGATGGCCTGCATGTGGTGAAATAGATATTATGGAGCTTGTAGGTGGAGCCGGAGCAAATGACCGAACTATTCATGGAACAATGCACTGGGATCAAGGTGGTAGTCACGCAAATTACGGAGGTTCAAACTCATTGCCAAGTGGTACTTTTGGTGACGAATGGCACGTATTCTCCATAGAGTGGGATGCTACACAGATAAAGTTCTTTAGAGATGGTAATCAATATCATGCAATGAATATAACAGGACCTGAGCTTACCGAATTTCACAATAACTTCTTTCTGCTGTTGAATGTTGCTGTAGGTGGTAACTGGCCTGGAAGTCCAGATGCATCAACGCAATTACCACAGAGAATGTACGTGGACTACGTGAGAGTTTATCAATAAAAAACATTAGCAACATTAATGAGAGTTAGGTTTCTTTGGCTTGCAGTTCTGCTTTTTACTGTCGCCTCGTGTAAATTAGAATCGAGTTCAGACCCGCTTGAACAGAAAATTAATAAGATCCTTAGCGAAATGACCGTTGAGGAAAAGGTAGGGCAAACATGTCAGGTTACATTAGATGTTCTGCTTCAAAAAGATACGAACGGACAGCAATCTGTTCCTTTGGCAATTGACGATGCTAAACTAAAAGAGGCATTAGAAACTTACAAAGTAGGTTCAGTACTAAATGTTGGCTGGTGTACATTGAGTAGGGAAGAGTGGAAGACTGTTTCTGATGCTGTTCATAAACCATTTATTGATGGAAAAACGAAAGCTCCTATTATTTACGGAGTTGATGCTATCCATGGAATGAATTATACTAAAGAGGGAACACTCTTTCCTCAGGAAATTGGATTGGCAGCTACCTGGAATCCGGAATTAGCAGAGGAATTTGCAAGAATTACAGCCTTCGAAACCAGGGCGTCTGGAATTCCTTGGAACTTTTCACCGGTTTTAGATCTGGGAAGACAGCCATTATGGTCTAGACATTTTGAGACACTAGGGGAGGATCCTTATTTAGCATCTGAACTTGGAGCTGCTTTGATTCGCGGTTATCAAGGTGGGGATACTATTGATGATTTGCATGTTGCTGCATGTATGAAGCATTTTGTTGGGTATAGTGGAACAAAGAGTGGGCGCGACAGAACTCCGGCATGGATCCCAGAAAAATACATGAGAGAACTCTACATGCCTTCTTTTAAAAGGGCTGTCGATGAGGGTGCTTTAACAGTGATGATAAATTCGGGTGTCGTTAATGGGGTTCCAGGACATCGTAATTATCATCTCTTGACGGAAGTGTTGAAAGAAGAGTGGGGATTCAAAGGGTTTGCAGTTTCTGACTGGGAAGACTTTATCATGCTGCATACCGTGCATAGAACGGATTCTTCATTGGCTGATGCCTATGTTAGTGCATTTAACGCCGGAGTTGATATGAGCATGGTGCCGCTGAGTCCTCAGTACAAAGAGTATTGTGAGAGTATGATCAAGGCGGTGAATGATGGTAAGATCACCATGCAGCGCTTGGATGATGCCGTAAAAAGAATTTTAAGAGTGAAATTCTTGACCGGACTTTTCGATAATCCGAAACCAAGTAAGAAATATGACTCATTCAATTCTGAAGAGTTTAAAATGGCTGCATTGAACTCTGCGCTGGAGTCAATTACGTTACTTAAGAATGACAGTATTCTTCCTTTGAAGAGTGATCAGAAAGTTTTGGTAGCGGGACCTACAGCAGATAATCTGATTTACCTCAACGGAGCTTGGACACATACGTGGCAAGGTGCAGATCCTAATTTTAATACCTTGGGATGTAAGACGGTACGACAAGTATTTGAAGAGAAACTTGGTGCTAATTGTTTGTATGCACAGGGAGCAGAGCTATATGCTGACAACCATTTTGAGAAAACAAGATTTAAAGATCTTGAAGGTTATAAAAAGAAGTTAAGAGCTGCAGATGTGGTGGTATTATGTCTTGGTGAAATGCCTTCAACGGAAAAACCGGGTGATATTCATTCATTAAATTTAGATGATGAACAGCTGGAATTGGCAAACCTGGCCTATGCTTCAGGTAAAAAGGTTGTTCTTGTTTTGTTAGAGGGGCGTCCAAGAATTATTCGAGATATTGAGGAAGGTGCCAGTGCAATTGTTCAGTGTTATTTACCTGGAGATTATGGAGCTGATGCTCTGATAAAACTACTTTATGGAGAATCAAATTTCAGCGGGAAACTTCCATATACATACCCTAAGTACGATGGAGTAATTGAATTTTATGACCATCCTACAAGTGTCGCAAGAGATAATAATGGAGGATGGAATGCATTCGATCCGCAGTGGGAATTTGGTTATGGTATAAGTTACACTAATTTTGTATATTCCGATTTAAAATTGTCAACAGAGAAGATGGGTGAGAATGACACATTAACTGTATCTGTCAATGTTAGAAATGCAGGGTCGATGGACGGAAAAGAGACTGTTCAGCTTTACATACGAGATGAATATGCCTCTTCAACGCCAGCGGTTAAAGTGTTGAAAAGATTCAATAAAATTCAGCTAAAATCTGGTGACAATCAGTCCATTGAATTTAAACTTGCTAAGAGTGATTTGGAATTTTATGACCAGGAGGGGAAGAGAGTTCTTGAACCTGGGATGTTCAAAATTATTGTTGGTTCAATGGAGAAAAGCTTTGAACTAACAAACTAATTTAATGAGCGATAATAAAGAATTACAAAAATATTTCTCGTATTCATTTTCACTTGATTGCCTGATATTCGGTTACCGAGATGGGAAAATTAATGTGCTATTGATAAAAAGGGATATGGAGCCTTTCAAAGGGGAGTGGGCCATACCAGGTGATTTGATAAACCCCGAAGAAGATTTGCCGGATGCAGCTGAAAGGATCTTATACGATCTTACAAGTTTGGAGAATATTGAGCTGCATCAATCTCAGACTTTTGGAAAACCGAACCGACACCCTCAAGGTAGAGTTATTACATGCGCATATTTTGCATTGGTAAAAGTGGACGAAATTGACGCCAAAGCTTCTTCTTGGGCAAATGAGATTAAATGGGTTCCAGTAAACGAGGTTGAAAAATTGGCTTTCGATCATAATGATATTCTTGCCTCCACATTTGAAATGCTGAAGCAAAAGTTGAATACGGAACCAATTTGTTTCGATCTATTACCGCCAAAGTTCACGTTGAATGAAATGCAACAGCTTTATGAATATGCATTCGAGGTGGAAATGGATAAGGCAAATTTTAGAAAAAAGATCAAGAATCTACCATTGGTTGATCTCAAGGAAAAACAAAAAAATGTAAAGCACAGACCTGCTAGACTATTCAAGTTCGACGAAGCCAAATATCAGGAGATGATCGAGAATGATCATTACACCTTTAAAATGTAAAAAAAGTTGACTTTTTGTTTTGATATTGTAAAAAATACTATAACTTGTACTCTAGTTTTGGTATTTAGTACAAATACAACGTACATTGTTAATTTTTAAATAATTAGAAGGAGTAAATCCTTTTGTTAGTAAACCAAATTTCACAATTATGAAAAGAATATTACTTTCTATTGCATTATTGACGAGCGGGATGACTTTCGCTCAAAACAGCGTTAGTACTTACGGTTCTGATGCATGGACGGGGTGGGTGAATTCATTTGATCTTTCAATGAATTATCAATTCGGTACAGCCTGGGGTGTGGCAGATCTGAAGACTACATTAAATGTTTCCCCTTCGGAGCAAGTGATCCTACAGCCGAATTTTAATGCATATGCCGACAATTCAACAGATCCAACGTGGGTTGATCAGACTACGGGGGCTGGACAAAGAATTTTTGAAGCTTCTACTTATGTGGAGCCAGGAGCAACATTCAATGGACAAGATTTAACTTTCACAGGAAATGTGACATCAAATACGCTGGATGCGGGTTACACTGCGAAGTACTTTATCAAAGCATTGGACCCCGCTAATAATTATGCTGATGCTTTGAATGGAGCTTATGTTATGGATATCCCTGCTTCTGGTGATTTTACTGTTACAGTGACAGGAGCCGAGTTGACAGCTGGATTGATAGTTCAGTACGGTTTCTCAATTTTAGGAGTTGTGGCAAATCCAGCTGATGAGCAAACACTTGGAAGCATAATAATTGAACCATCTACAATTGGTTTTGGCGAGTTGGAAGTGAACAATGTTTCTGTTTATCCTAACCCGACTTCTGAAATATTGAATATTGCTAATGCTACTGATTTTGATTCTTATTCTATCGTCTCTTTAGATGGGAAGACTGTGTCTGAAGGATCTGTAAAAAACAGCATTGAAGTAAGTGCTTTAATAGAAGGTGTTTACCTTATCAATTTGATTGATAAGGCAGGAAACTCGACAACAAAGAGATTCATTAAGAAATAATTGTTTTGATAGCACAGAGGTTACCTCTGTGCTATTTTTTTTGAGGCAGCTTATGTTGCCTTTCATAGGTTAGCAACGCAATCTACTACATTATGAAAAAGCTCAATTTACTACTGAGCGGTCTTACCGTTTTATTCATCAATCTGTCTTTGGGACAGGCTATTACTGTTAATGGAACCGCTCTTACTGCTCCTTCTGTAGGTGGGGCTCCTGCATCTTGTACTGGTGACTACAAGGTTCGAAATAATGGTATTCCAGCTCCTTCGATTGCTGGTAATTGTATAACGCTAACCGATGGTACTGCGGCGAATGGTGAAGGAGATCTTTGGGTCTGTGCTCCATTAGATCTAACCAATGATTTCAATCTAACATTTACCGCGAATTTTGGAACGAATCCTAATTCAGGAGATGGAATTGCATTTGTTTTAAACGGCAATAATAACGCGCCTTTGGGAGGTGTAGGAGGTAATATTGGTTACGCCACAGCAGGAAACGTATTGGCAGTAGAATTCGATACATGGCCAGATGCAGATATCGCATGTCACCATGCAGAAATAAATTATGATGGAATAGACGCTGGTGATAATTTGTCCGCACCTATCCCATTAAAATCGTGTTGTGGTTCTGTAGTAGATGGAAGTGATTACGCAATTTGTATTACCTGGGATGCTTCGACTCAAACGTTGACGGCAACATTTGACGGAAATGTTGTTGGGACTTACACAGGAGATATTTCTGCTTTACTCGGAACAAGTACCCCAAATTGGGGATTCACATCTGGATGTGGAGCAGCAGGAGGGCAAGTTCAAACAGCGTGCAGTGTTGTGATGGAAAACCAGGGAGCTACAGCTTCAAATTGCACAACTTGTACACCACCAACAGTTACCGCAACACCAACTTCAGAAACGATTTGTTCAGGTGAAACAACAAACCTGGCAATTTCAGGATCAGCAGGTACGGATTACTGCTGGCAAGCTGTAGATAACTTGAATGTGAATGGAGAAACATCAACACTTACTTCTGAGACTTCTGCAAGTTTTACAATATCAGAAACTTTAACGAATGGTGTTCCGGGAACGCAAACGGTTACATATAATGTGTATCCAATAAGTAACTCTGGTTGCTTTGGAACTCCATTAGCTTTGACTGTTACTGTATTGGACTCAGGAGATCCTCTATGTAATTGTGCTACACCGACATTAATAATTACGGATCCATTAACGGCATGTTTTCCTAGTACTGTTGACTTGACAGATCCAAACATTACTGCGGGTAGTGACCCAGGTACGCTTTCCTATTGGGAGGATGCCACAGCGACAACTCCCTTGGCTTCACCCGGTGCAGTAAATACTACAGGGACCTACTATATTATGTTGGATATTGGAGGCGGATGTTTCACTATTGAACCTGTAAATGTTGTGGTAGATAACCCTCCAACAGCAAGTAACCCAGCGCCTATTAGCGTTGAATGTGCAGCGGATGTACCGGTTCCTAATGTTTCGGTGGTTATTGATGAAAATGATGATATTACAATTCCGCCTACAGTAACGTGGTTGAGCGATGTTTCAGATAACGCAAGTTGTCCTGAAACGATTACAAGAACATATAGAGTTCAAGATGCGTGTGCAAACTTTGTAGACGTTACACAAACGATCACAATTATCCCTGTGACAAACCCCACAGAAATTGGTGGTCCAGTGGCAACAGCTAGTACCGTGAATTGTCTGGCAAATGCATCAGCTCCAGCTCTTCCAGTGGTACAGGATGTTTGTGGGAATGTACTTACTCCTGCAGCTCCGGTGGTAACGGATTCTCCGGATCCTATAACTTGTGAAGGAACGCGTACATATGAGTATACATACACTGACTGCGCGGGAAATCCGTTTGTTTGGACTTATGTTTATACGATTGCTTTAACAACGTCACCTGCAGAGGTAGGTGGTCCAGTGTCAACGAACGGTGGAACAGTTGAATGTGTTGCAGATGCAACGGCACCGGCGACACTTCCCGTTATTGAGGATGCGTGTGGAAATGTATTGACACCATCAGCACCGACAAATGGAGGAACCTATGTAGACTGTGAAGGAACATACACTTATGTTTACGATTATGTAGATTGTGCAGGTAATCCAT
>JBMSGX010000117.1:0-7274 GCA_049416285.1 Crocinitomicaceae bacterium
TAATATTACAACTGAAATAAGACCGAAACGGTTAAACTCTGCGTTTTTAATGATGTTCTCTTCCATAACAATATATCTTTTAAATTTTTCCTGTTTGTGTTATACAAAGTTGAATGATCTGCATGGGGATTAATATGACAGTGAATAGTGAAAAAACTGACTTTTGTCATAAAGAAACACTGAAAACCACCATTATATACGTTTATGATTAGCGATAATCTTCCAAAATCTGCACGAAGACGCAGATAATTACAGGTTAATGTTTTATCTTGTCTATGCTAAACTATTGAAACTATGATCCGTCAATTCTTTTTAACGGCCTTTCTAGGTATCGCCGTTACTTTTTCATTTGGACAGAATGACAAGAATGTAAGCTACCCTATTCAAGAGGTAAGCAAGCAATTTGTTGAGACATTCGGAACCCCGCAAATTAATGCTCAAAATGCCAAATATTACCAAATAGATGTTGCGTCGATGATACCGCAAATGAATGGTGTAATGCACAGAGAGCACCCAAACAGTGGTTTTGTTGCAAATGTCAATCTTCCTCACCCGGATGGTACTTTTCACGCTTACAGAACGATGGCAAACAGTACATTGCATCCCGAATTGAATGAGAAATTCCCATCGATTTATACCTATGATGCATCCGGTGTTGAGAATGGAGCCAGAGTGAAGTGGGATATCACCGAGCATGGACTTCATGCAATGATCATGATCCCTGGTGAGTCTACAATATTTATTGACCCTGTGATCAAAGGGAATGATGACTATTACATTGTTTACAGGAAATCTGATTTCCAAACGGACAAAGTTTTTGATTGTTCCTTCAACAGTGATGTTCACACAATGAAGTCCAACAATCAAATGGGTTCTGTGAAAGCTTTCGGAACATGTGAGTTGAGAACGTATCGCTTGGCAGTTTCGGCAACTGGTGAGTATACAGCATTCCACGGAGGAACCGTTGCATTAGCACAGGCGGCTCAAGCAACATCCATGAACCGAGTGAATGGAGTTTTTGAAAAGGACATGGCTATCACCATGGTTATCATTCCTAATAATGATCAGATCATATATACCGATGGTGCTACAGATCCATTCTCGAATGGAAATCCTGGGAACATGATCAATGAGAATCAGACGGTTTGCGATGGGGTTATTGGAAACGGTAACTACGATATCGGTCACGTATTCGGGACAAACAGCGGTGGATTAGCGGGTTTAGGAGTTGTTTGTAATAACGCGAATAAGGCAAGAGGAGTGACAGGAAGTGGAGCACCAATTGGAGATACTTTTGATATCGATTATGTAGCTCATGAAATGGGCCATCAATTCGGAGCGAACCATACTCAAAACAATAACTGTAACAGAAACAACGCTACGGCAATGGAGCCAGGTAGTGCAAGTACGATTATGGGATATGCTGGTATTTGTGCGCCAAACGTGCAAAACAACTCAGATGACCATTTTCATGGGGTGAGCTTGGAGGAAATTGGGTTTGAAATTTTGAGTGCAGGCCATACTTGTGAGCAGATCACAGCACTTGCTAATTCAGCACCGATCGTTTTAGGAACAAATGGAAATGTTACGGTGCCGGCGAATACACCATTCGCTCTTACCGCTACTGTGACAGATGTGGATGGAGATCCGGTTACTTATAACTGGGAACAAATGGACCCTGAAGTAAGTACCCAGTCACCTGTTCCTACTTCAACAGTTGGACCTAATTTCAGAAGCTACTCTTCTTCTGCCGACCCAACGAGATACTTTCCAAACCTAACTGATCTTGCTAATGGTGGGCCGTTTACATGGGAAGTAATTCCTTCAGTGTCAAGAACAATGAACTTTAGAGTTACGGTTCGCGACAACGCACCCGGCGCGGGAGGATGTAATGATCATGCAGATGTAACAGTCACTACCGATGCCGGTTCGGGTCCATTCGTTGTTTTGTATCCTTCAGTAACCGGAATTATTTGGAATGCAAATAATACGGAAACAGTAACATGGGATGTTGCTAATACGGATCAGGCACCTGTTGCCTGTGACAATGTAGATATACTTTTATCTATTGATGGCGGACAGACTTACCCAATTACGTTGGCAACAAATGTTCCCAATGACGGTTCAGAAACCATTACTGTGCCTAACCTTGGGACGACTACTGCGCGAATAATGGTTATTTGTTCGAGTGGTACATTTTTCGATATTTCAGATAATGACTTTGAAATAGTTGAGGCAACATTTGATTATACGTTAACAACAACACCTTCAACTCTTGCTGTCTGTCAGCCTAATGATGCGAACTTCACTGTAGACATCGGTTCTATTGATGGTTATTCTGATCCTGTCACATTATCAGTTAGTGGTGTGCCCGCAGGAGCAACATCTTCATTCTCAGTGAACCCTGTAACGCCGGTTGGAACTAGTGTATTAAACGTAACAAATACGGGTTCTGCGGCACCAGGTGATTACACAATTACGATTACGGCAAACAGTACATCAGGAACCAAAACGAATGATGTTATTCTTTCAATTCTAAGTAGTAACCCAACTCCGGTAACATTAACATCTCCTGCAGACCTTTCCACGGGAGTGCAGATCCCAACGACTCTTGACTGGACGAACTCGACGGAGCCGGGAGTTACATACACAGTGGAAATCGCAACTGACCCAGGTTTCACATCTATTATTGAGTCTGCAACTGGTCTTACAGCGAATACATACAATGCGACTTTATTGAGTCCGGGAACAACCTATTACTGGCATGTATCCGTTGACAATATTTGTGGAACTTCAGGTTTCACATCAACATTCTCGTTTACAACAACAACTTGTATTCTTTACACAAGTGCCGATGTTCCTGTTAACATACCGAATGGAACGGGGACGTATACTTCAACGATCAATGTTGGTACGGCAGGTACAATTAATGATGTGAACGTATTTGACCTTGTTGGTAACCATGGAGCTGTAGGGAACCTTATAATTACTTTGCAAAGTCCATTAGGCACACAAGTGGTACTCATGGATCAGTCATGTGGAAATCAAAATGATTTCGATATTGACTTTGACGATGAAGCAGCATCACCAACTTTCCCTTGTCCGCCAATTGACGGGAACGCATATCAACCTCTAGGATTACTTTCAGACTTTGATGGTGAAGATCAGCAGGGAACTTGGACATTGATCATACAAGATGTTGCAAATCCAAACAGTGGTGCGTTAACAGGATGGTCATTGGAAATCTGTTCGGATCCGGTTGCAGCTTGTACTGAACCCGATGTACCTTCAGTTTCACCATCATCATCAATTTGTACTGGTCAAACAGTAACACTTTCGGTAACAGCTGGAAACTTGAATGACGCTACCGACTGGACTTGGTATGAAGGATCATGCGGAGGAACACTTGTAGGAACAGGCGCATCAATTGTCGTTACACCAGGAACGACAACTTCATACTTTGTACGTGGAGAAGGTGGTTGTGCAACACCGGGAGTTTGTGCCCAGGTAGACGTTCAAGTGAATCCTATTTATAATGAAACAGCTGCACAATCGATCTGTCAGGGAGATTCATATACATTCGGAACACAGACATTGACAGCTGCCGGAACATATACAGAATTGTTTACGAGTACAGGCGGTTGTGATTCAACCGTGATCTTAACATTAAGTGTGAATCCAACATACAATGAAACGGATGCGGTAACGATTTGTCTAGGTGAGACATATCTATTTGGTACCCAAACTTTAACAACAGCTGGCACATATACGGAGATGTTCTCTAGTGTCAACGGATGTGATTCTTCGGTTGTTTTAACGCTTACAGTGAATACAACTTATAATGTGACAGATGCTCAAACGATTTGTCAAGGAGATACATACTCATTTGGAACGCAAACATTGTCTGTGGCAGGAACTTACACAGAAATATTCTCCAGCGTTGACGGATGTGATTCGATTGTGGTGTTAACCTTAGATGTCAATCCTACATACAACGAAACGGATGCGGTTACGATCTGCCAAGGCAATTCTTATACTTTCGGAACGCAGACTTTGACTGCGGCCGGCACCTATACAGAGGTGTTTACTAGTATTGATGGTTGTGATTCAATAGTCGTGTTAACGTTGGACGTTGTAACTGCATTTAATGAAACTGACGCGGTTACCATCTGTCAAGGAGACTCTTATGTATTCGGGACACAAACTTTAACGGCTGCGGGTACCTACACTGAACTGTTCACATCACAAAGTGGTTGTGATTCAACAGTAGTATTGACCCTCGATGTTGTCACTGCATTTAACGAAACGGATGCAGCTACGATCTGTCAAGGAGATACTTACCTGTTCGGAACACAAACGCTGACAACAGCAGGAACTTACACTGAGATGTTCACCTCTCAGAGCGGATGTGATTCCAATGTTGTCCTAACACTTACGGTATTACCAGCTTTCAATGAGACGGATGCAGCAACTATTTGTCAGGGTGAAACTTATCCATTCGGTACGCAGGCTCTAACTTCTGCTGGAACGTATACCGAAGTATTCTCAAGTGTTGATGGATGTGACTCAACGGTTGTCTTGACTCTGAGCGTTAATCCAACTTACAACGAAACAGATGTGGCAACGATCTGTCAGGGTGATTCCTATTCATTCGGGGCACAATCCTTGACAATAGCTGGAACTTATACTGAAATATTCTCGAGTGTTGATGGATGTGACTCTATTGTAGTTTTGACATTAAATGTAAATCCAATTTTCAATGAAACGGTTGCAGCAACGATCTGTCAAGGTGATTCATACACGTTCGGCTCACAAACTCTGACATCATCCGGAACATACACTGAAGTGTTCACAAGCATAAATGGATGTGATTCAGTTGTTGTATTGACGCTGAACGTGACAACGTCAATCACGACCAATCAATTCGCTGAGATCTGTCAAGGTGATACGTACACATTTGGAGCGTTAAACCTAACTTCCGGAGGAACGTATACGCAAACCTTTGCGTCAGCGGGAGGGTGTGATTCTGTTGTGAACTTGACGTTGAATGTATTACCTACGTACACAATTACTGAATCTGCGGAGATCTGTGAAGGTCAGACGTACACGTTCCCTGATGGAACTACAGGAACTGCTACAGAAGCTCATATCAGCGTGCTAGCAGGTGTAAATGGATGTGACAGTACAGTGATTACAGCACTTACAGTTCATCCTTCGTATAACATGAATGAATCAGTAACGATCTGTTCTGGTGAAACATATACCTTCCCTGATGGAACAACAGGAACAATGGACATGACACATACAAGTGTATTGTCGACGATCAACGGATGTGACAGCATTATTGTTACTGACCTAGCTGTTCAAACAATTGATAATTCAGTAAGTGTTGTAAACGATAAAACGATAACTGCTAGTCAGACTGGCGCAACGTACCAATGGATCGATTGTGATACAGGAGATCCGATCGCAGGTGCAATTAACCAGTCGTTTACCCCAACGAATACCATTGGAAATTACGCTGTAGTTATCACGATAGGTAACTGTTCTGACACGTCTGAATGTACACTGATCGATCTTACAGGGCTGGATGAGTTCGAGCAAAGTATTTCGATCTACCCGAACCCGGTTTCAAATGAATTGAACATTGAATGGACGGGAGATGTGGCCCGCATTGATGTGACGGACGCTAAAGGAAAACTCATTGAGCAACTTGTGCCAAATGCAGCTACTGCGAAATTGCTCATGACTAAGTACGCGAATGGTGTTTACTTCATCCACATCTTTACAGATACAGGTAGGTATGTCTATGACGTTTTAAAACAATAAAATAGAAAATGGCCGTATCAAAAACGGCCATTTTTCTTTGAATTGAACTTTAATAATAACTTTGTAACATTCATTATTGAATGAGCGAAGAAAAGAAAATAGCCGTCATTGGTGGAGGTAGCTGGGCTACCGCGATCGTTAAGATCCTGAGTAACAATGTGCGCTCAGTGAACTGGTACATGAGAAACGAAGGTGCTGTAGGTCACATTCTCAAGTACAGACATAACCCAAACTATCTTCAGTCGGTTGAATTTGATCTGAACAAGATCAATGTAAGCACAGACCTGGTTGAGATCATTACCCCAGCGGACGTTGTTATCATTGCAACTCCATCCGCTTTCCTAGTGAAACTTTTTGAGAACTTCCCAACGGAATTACTGAAGGACAAGGTTGTTTATTCAGCTGTAAAGGGGATCATTCCTGAATATAATGCAATTCCGGCGAGGTTCATTCACAAAACGTTCGGAACACCTTATGACAATATTGGAATCATTTGTGGGCCCTGTCATGCGGAGGAGGTAGCACTTGAGCGACTATCTTATCTTACAGTGGCTTGTCAGGATGATGATATTGCAGATGAAATGGCCGAGCTTTTGAGCTGTCGATATATCAAAACAAATGTTTCTGATGACCTGTTTGGTACAGAGCTTTCAGCGGTATTAAAGAATGTATATTCGATTGCTTCAGGTATTTGTTCAGGGCTTGGTTATGGAGATAACTTCCAATCTGTGCTTATTTCAAATGCCATTCAGGAAATAGAGAACTTTATTGATGAGGTGAGTCCTATTCACCGCGATGTTAAATCATCTGCATATCTCGGTGACCTTTTGGTAACAGCATATTCTAAATTCTCTCGAAACAGATCCTTTGGATTTATGATCGGAAAAGGATATTCTGTAAAAACCGCTCAAATGGAGATGGATATGATCGCGGAAGGATATTACGCTACGAAAAGTGTGATGGAGATCAAGAATAAATTTCAGGTGGAAATGCCAATTGTGGAAGCCGTTTACAACATCCTTTATGAGCGCATTTCACCTGTTATTGAAATGAGAATTTTAACGGATAAGCTCAATTAAGGCCTAATTCCTTTCAAAAACAACAGTATTATGTTGTGTTCAGTTTCAAATTTGTCCCGAAATTCGTAGCGATGAAAGTATTCAAGTTTGGTGGAGCTTCTGTGAAAGATGCGGAAGCGGTAAAAAATGTGGCAAGTATTCTTTCCTTATATAAGGGTCAGAAGCTTGGAATTGTGATCTCTGCTATGGGCAAAACAACGAATGCGATGGAAAGCATAGTGGAAGCCTTGTGGGAAAGAAACCAAGCGTTGTTTGAAGAACGCGTGAATGAGCGACGTCAGTTTCACCAGTCCATCATTAATGACTTGTTTGAGGATGGGACGGCGATCAGTCAGGAAATTGAACGCATTTTTGATCATTTGATCG
>JBMSGX010000118.1:0-7223 GCA_049416285.1 Crocinitomicaceae bacterium
TAAATATTGACATTCTGGTTAGTTCAATATTTTGGTTTTATTTTCCTTGCAGGTTACCTGGAAAGAGTTTTGATCCCTATGAAAGCTTTTTCCAGGTTTTTTTATTCGCAGTATTTGCAATAGGAGAAATACTCACTTGCTTCATGCAGAAACGGTACGGAAGTGTCATAAATATCTTCCAGGATCATTGCGAGATACGTTTCGAAATCACCCACGATCTGCTGCATCGGGAACTTCACCGTATTCAGCTCAAACGTTTCTCCATTGCCTGAAACTAAAGAGATGATCCCCGCCGTTCCAAGCTCTCCGTGCTTCTTATAAAAGAGGTAGTTATAGATCATTAGCTGCAAGACATACTTTCTGTTAGTGTTACAGATCGACTTTACTATGTCCTCTGTGGTCTTGTCTCTCGAGCTGATGCTCACATTTTCAGACTTTATCTTTCCCGACTTATAGTCGATGATCCTATACTTACCTCCAATGGAATCAATACGGTCAATGAACCCTCTCAAGTGTAGTTTTTTCTCCTTTCCATGAACCATCAACGTAATGTCATGCGTATATTCACTTTCTAATGACTCGATGAAGACGGGCTCTGTCTGACGTGCCAGAAAATCACGCTCTGATTCCAAAAACTTACGTGTTAGCTCATTCGCCATCTCATAGGAAAGTCGGTTCTTACCTTTTTCAAACGCTTCCCTGTCATTATTGAAATGGGCCAGGAACTTCTTCTCTAACTCTAGCTTGTACACCTTTAACATATCCTCAATATCGAACTCGGTAATGTTCTTGGGCTGCGGTTCTACCTTTTCTCCTTGCTTCGTGTGTCGGGCGAATGGTTTGTACAGTTCCTCCAAGGTCTCATGAATGAACGTTCCAAAGGTGCTGTTCTCTATTTCTTCTTCTACCTCATTGGTGTCTCCAAAATCAGTAACATACCTGAAATAGAAGTCAAGTGGACAGTCCATGTACTTACGCAACATTGACGCTGATGTTGATCTCTCAAATAACTCATCCATGCGTTGGATAACCTCATCTGTTTTGTGAAACTCCTTTTCCGGATATCCTTCAATGTCTTCTAAGCTGTAGACCGATCTGTTCACTTTTATTCCTTTCGCTTCACGCGACAATTCCATCTCCAATTGTGCCAGGTAACGACTTGGTTCTGCACCTCCCATTTTATCCTCAGACGTACTGTAGGTCACTGTCAACTGCTCACAGTGATGCAATAATCGGTAAAAGTGATGTGCGAATAATCCCTGCTTTTCTCTAGGGGTTGGAAGGCCTAGATACCTTCTCAAGTCCATAGGAATGATCGTCTGAATAGGATTTGTCGGAGGCAATGAGCCTTCATTCATTCCAACGGCGATGATACGTTTAAAGTCGATGGCACGGGTTTCAAGTAATCCCATGATCTGTAATCCATCGATCGGATTACCGTGATAGGCGATGGTTTGTCTTGACCAGTGTGAATTGAACAGCTGTTTAAAGCTTCCCAGCTTCATCTGCGGGAATCCGTCTTTCATGACTCCCTGCAAGTCGACCAAGGATCGATCAAATGCTTCCAAAAGTGCTTTCTCAAACGCGTGTTCTTTTTGTAGCTTTTTATACACCGTTGCATTCAGTTTTCTGAACCTAGTAACGGCATCGAACCAATCTGCCCATCTGCCGAATACATCGTCAACCAACTCTAACAGAAAGTCATTCAATTCCAGCTTCTTTGGACTGAGGAAGATCCTGTTCTTTGCAACGATACTTCGCTCTATTTCTCCGATTGATTTCAGTTCATCTTCACCCAAAATGGAAAGTAAAAACGGGTGACGGAAAAACGCCTGTAAGTCGCGGTAGTAAATACTTTCCGTGGAGAATCTTCTTTTGTTTTCCTGAATAGAGAACATGAGATCTACCCATGTTTTCACCGATGTATTTCGAATAGGCAGACCAAGTGTAATATTGGCTTTACCTACATTTTTTGGGATGTTATTGATCATCGACGAAATCAGTGTTTCATCGGCCAATAAGAGCATTGTTTCAGCAACCTCCTCCTTCGACATTCTTGCCAGCAGTGTTGAAGCGACTTTCACCTGCCCCGTATTCTGGGCGCATCCGATCACTTCGACATTCAGTGTCTTAGGTTCCAAGTGCTTCTCAACGAAATTGAGCGAACCTACATTCAATTCGGTTTTCAGCTGTCGAAGGAAGTATCCCGCTTCATGATCTCGGTCGTTCATGTAGAACTCATCGCCATCAATATAGATCTGTGCTCGACCCATTTTATCCAGCTGGCGCATGATACTTATCTCCGCTTTGGAAAGAGCATTAAATCCAACAAAGGCAAACTGCCTTTCTTTGTTCTCTTTGAATAGAACATCCATATTTGAATCCAGTAATTTGAAAGCGCGACCCGCATAGCAACACCCCTCTTTCTCCAGCACCTCATTCAATGCATAATAGTATGTGCCCAATCTTTCCCAGAATGCTAAAAAGCGTTTTTGTGCCGGTGTCAATTTCTCTTCCCCAAGCTCCCATGTCTCCAGCTCCTTGATGTCTGACAAATTTTTAAATACCTGATCAGCTGAAAGCAATTGACGGTCAATTTCATCGAAGTCGGATAACAGCATTGTGGACCATGACATGAACTCTTCAAACGAGCCATCCTCATCCGGTTGCAGGTGCTGCTGATGGATCTCAAACAGTTTGATCATTGCGCGTGTGCGATCGATAACAGTAAGCTCAACATTGGATTTCACTAACCTGTCAATGGTGATCATCTTGGGGGAGAGTAACGGTCCACCGTTTGCCTCATATAATTCTGCTTTCAGGTATTTGACCGCTCTTTCTGACGGTAAAACAACCGTTGTTTCCTTTAGCTTGTCGCCTGTCTCTAACAGTGCGTTTGCCACTTTTTCTAAAAATCGCATAGCTACTGTTTTTTAGATAAGAACGGCCAGTACGTTGACCTGTTTAACACTCTTGTTACCGCTGATGAATAAAGCTCCGTGAAGTACTTCGGTATTTTTACCTTCTTGCGCTTTTCCCAATCCATTTTATATGCTCGTACTTCATCGTGCTTGATCTCCAATAAATCCATTTGCTGCCTCGTATGTGTCCTCCAGAATCGGAATTCACTTTGAATGTTATTCATACGCGTCCATTTGACCCTTTCGGAGACGAGGTAATTTTTCCAAAGCTGATCCATGTCATTACGTAAAAATGTAGGATTGAAGTTGCTGATAAGTGCGTTTCTAATCCCGTTATCCATGAAGTAAATACAATTCGACTTTTTCAGCTCATAGCGTTTGTCTGTTGCGTATGAAGGAAGCCTGATTAAAATGTCAGCCTGTTCCAATAGATCTATATAACGCATAACGGTTTCATTATCGAGACCTGCTCTTTCACCTATCTCTAAATAGCTCACGGGTTCACCGATCGAGAATGCCAACAGCTGAAGTGTTCGCCACAGCTTGGCGTGCTTATTGATTCGGTCATTTACTCCTAAATGTGTTTCAATCACTTCTGTGATCAATTCACGTAATTTTGGCTCAGCACCGTCCAAGTCGTTCAGAACTTCCGGATAGTTCCCGAAGATCAAGCGTTCTTCGAGTAGCTGCTCTTCATTCGGCAACCCAAAATGACTTGCGGCTTCATAAAACGTAGGTGCATAGATCTTGAAATATAATCCACCCTGTTGCAATGCCTCAATAAGTTCAGGTTCTAACTGCGGCGGAAATGAACACAAAAGCAACAGTGACGGTTTAATTGAACCGGATAGCGCAAGGTCGATGTACGACTGAAGGTCAGCGATGTGTTCAGCATCATTGAGCACAACCAGGTCAGCGTTCGTCGCTTTTAACGTTTCCGGTATTGCATTTCTTTCACTCTTGATACTGCAGTCTACAATGTCAGCGACTACGTTTTTATCCGTCAGGATCTTATCGATGAGCAACTCTTTTCCGGCTCTTTTCGGTCCACTGACCAATACTAATTTAGAGCTGTTCAGCGCCTGGAGTATTGCCTCCTCGGGTAATCTTGGGATCATACGAATCAATTATTATTCGCATGAATATATTAATTTTTGCGATTATTCTTCGAAATGAACTTGATCAAAGAAGTCAAACGGACGAGTAGAGTTCATGAATTTATTCCCTCCATATGCTTTCAAGACCATTACATATTGGTCTTTTAGAAGTACGCGGGTCCAATAAAGACCTTCCGGATATGCATCTGCAATACCTTCATAGTAATAGCTACTGTTTTCACCTTCCACCTTTCTGAAGTTTGTTCGGGTTGGTGTAGGGATGTAGAGTGCTGCCTCTTCATCCTCGTTGAAATCAGGATCGCGCGAATACACTTCCAGTACATATGTATTTCCCTGTCCTAACTGCTGGTAAACCAAACGTAATACAGCTCCCATTATCGGGTTTTCATCCAGCTTAGGTTTACCCGGGAAAACGGCGTGTACCAGCAGAGAATCATTGAAGTACCCATAATTTCTCGCTGAGCGTACATCGATCTCCGATTGAGTTCTTTGATCACTGAAGCTCGGTTCAACCACCCTCACGGTATATCCTTTCTTACGAAGAAGATTGATCATTCCGTCATTACCCGCCAGGTGCCCTGCACCAACCGCGCAAAAAACAGTGTTCGTTTTGATCAGGCTGTCCAGCACCAAAGTCATCGCTTTGTTGCGCTCCAGAATAAGCTTTTCATACGTCCCGGGAATCAATTCCAGGTTGCGTTCCAGCATCTGATTTAATCTGAAAATATCTCCTTCGGCATACAATTCGATCAACTGATCATCGCTTGCCAACAAAGTCTCGAGTTTTGAATCGGAGCTTTCTGAGATATCCAATGAATTCAACAAGTCCATTTGAAAATCGACTGCCTCGAGCATTTCAAACTTCTTTCCTGCATTGTAGCAGTACTCCTGAAAGTATGCATCCAAAAACTGTGGCATCCCATCCTCATCGCCGTATAGTGTTCTCGTTGCGAAACCTGATGACGAATAAGGATCACCGTTTTTATCGAATAAGAAATTGAACTTACTCAAACGAAGCTCTCGCTCACCAAAGAAGTGAAATACATCTGTCTCCAGTGCTATGCTCTCTGTATTATCAAGTGCGTAATAGACTGAATCCGGAAAATCAAACACACGCTTATCATTACTGTGCAAACTTCCAAAAAGATAAGACGGTGCTTTCAGCTCATTTCCAGTTACCTCCCACAGCAAAGCGTAATTCGGTTTTACCTGTTGTGCGATCGCAGCACCTGTTAGCAATATGAAAAGTAGTGCTCTTATCATCCGCCAATCATTTGTTCAATTAACTGATCACCAAATGAATATGGGATGTATGCAAGATTCGGGATCTTTTTTGTGATGATCACAGGCGTTTTCTTACCCAATGTGATCGATCCGTGTGTAGCTGAAAGTCCCATTGCGTATGCTCCATTTACCGTCAATGCATTCAGGGCCTCTTCCGGCGTCATCTTCATTTTCACACACGCTAAAGACCAAACAAAGCTCAAGTTTCCTGACGGCGTGGAGCCAGGGTTAAAATCGGATGCCAAAGCTACGGCTACATTGTTTTCCATTAATCTTTTCGCATCTCCGTAAGGAATGCTCAGAAAGTGCGAACAGCTCGGCAAAATCGTAGCAACGGTGTTACTGTTCTTCAACGCGTCAATATCATCCTTCTCCAGTTCTTCTAAATGGTCCACTGATAACGCGTTCATTTCTACCGCTTTTCTGATTCCGCCCAGTGCTGAAAACTGATTTACATGCACCTTTGGTGTGAGTCCTGCCTTTGCCCCTGCTTCCAAGATCTCTGCCATTTCATCTACTGAGAAATAATTGCGTTCACAAAACACATCGATGTACTCCGCAAGGCCTTCTTCTTTGATCTTGGGGATCATATCATTGATGATCATATCGATGTAACCGCGGTGATCTTCTTTGTATTCCAGTGGGAAGGCATGCGCGCCGAGAAATGTGGCTTTTATGGCGATCCCCGCTTCTTCCTTTAAACGTTTAACAACCCGTAGCATTTTCAATTCAGCTTCTACAGTCAATCCGTAACCTGATTTGATCTCCAATGCTCCAGTTCCATAGGACTTGAGTAATTCAATACGTTGCATTGCATGTTGAAAGAGCTCATCTTCACTCATTTCCTGCAATCTTCTTGCTGAGTTCAGGATCCCTCCACCTCTCAGTGCGATCTCCTCATAGGATAGGCCATTGATCCTATCCACAAACTCTTCCTCTCTCGATCGGGCAAAAACCGTGTGTGTATGCGAATCACAAAATGCTGGCAGGACAAATTTCCCATCAGCGTCGATCACCTGAAGATCTCTCCAGTCAGTGATTCCACCCCAGTCTTCCATCTTTCCATACGCCACAATTACGCCATCTTCGATCGCCAAAAATGCGTTCTCCAAAACAGGCAGCTCTTTCATTTCCTTACCACGCCTCAGGTTTGGAATATCCTCTCCACACTGCACCAGTCCCTTGATATTCTTGATCAGAATTTTACTCATACCTTTACAATGTTACTAAAAAGCGGTTGAATGACGTTCGCTCTTAGCCCATCGAATTTGAAAACTTAATAACATGAAATACACCGTTTCAGTCTTGGTTCTTGGGATGCTTGTTTTACAAAGCTGTATCATGTCTAAAACCGAGGAATCGCAGGAAACTAAAACCGTTGAGACTGGGCCACAGGATACCCTTCCGCGTGTTACAGGAATTGGCGGGATCTTCTTTAAGGGAAATCATCCCGATTCATTGAATAAATGGTATGCTGAACAACTAGGCATCAACGTTAGTGAGCATGGTGCACCATTTGAATTTAGAAACGGCAACAATCCGAATGAGATCAATTACCTCATTTGGGCTGTTCATGATTCAAACACCACTTACATGGATCCGTCGAAAGCTCCTTTTATGATCAATTACCGTGTGCAGCATATTGAAAAACTTGTTGATCAGCTGGCTAAAAACGGTACAACGATCGTTGATTCCATTGCAGACTATCCTTACGGGAAGTTTGTTCACGTTCTGGACCCAGAAGGCAATATTTTAGAGTTATGGGAACCTGTTGACAGTGTGCTTACCACTATGGGCGGAGAGACGACAAAATAGACAGATCAAAAACATTTTAATTAGCTGTTTGGAAATTCGATAAAAACACTAAATTTGCACCCTACCAAAAAATGCCTGGGTGGCG
>JBMSGX010000119.1:0-7211 GCA_049416285.1 Crocinitomicaceae bacterium
AATAATTTACTTTACAACAAATAAATAGGACTTATGAAAAAGAATATGGGAAATATGGACAAAGTGATTCGTGTGTTGATCGCTTTGGTTATTGGGGTTTTGGTTTTTGCTGAAGTGCTTACGGGAACTTTAGCGATCGTACTACTTGTACTTGCTGGAATCTTCGTTTTAACTTCTGTAGTAGGAACTTGCCCATTGTACTTGCCGTTTGGCGCAAGCACGTGTAAAAAAGAAGATTAGATTAGTTGTGATAGGTCTTGAAGATCTCAATTAGCCGTTGTGGAGCTAATGTTTGATCCTCAGACTGATTCATTTCTTGGATAACTAGTTTAACCGCTTCTGGGCTTAGTCCTAGCCGGTTTCCCATGTCCGTGAGAATAGACTTTTCTTTGCTGTCCATTTCAAGATCTATCTTGGACAATAGTACAAGTCTGTAAAATTGTGTGATCCGATCATATTCCATCGGTGGAATTTCAACTTCAGCCTTTGTTTCAAATAACGGTTCAAGATCTTTGTTTTCTATTTCAAATATCTCAGCCATCGTATAGATGAACTCGTATTCTGGGGTGTTGATGTGGTTGTCCGCCTGCGCTAACCTAACCAATTGCCCCAGTAAGAATAATTTTTCTTTTTTGTCCATAGCTAATGTTGTTGAAAGAAGTTCAGCGTCACCTCACAGGCTTTTCTTAATGCAGGAGGTAATTGATTCGAATCCCAAGGGTGACTGCTATTAAACGTGTGTTGAGCTCCTTCAATAATTATTGGTTCAATATTTAACCACCTGGCAATTTGCTTAGATTCTGCAGGAAGGACAGATGTATCATCTTTCCCATGAATCACGATAGTCGGCGTAGTAGAGGATGTACAGTAGTGTTCAATATCAACCCTTTCTTTGTTCGCGATAAAATCTTCATAGATCTCAAACTTCATAGGGAGCTCCTGCTTGGTTCTGCCATTCTTTTGTAATCTGACTCCGTCTCGTTTCCATTCTTCAATGTTGCTGAATCGACGCTCAATATTTGAAATAGGAGCCCAGGCTGCAATGCCGTGAATGTCTGGTCTTTGTGATTGCAGTAATACAATCCCGCCTCCCCGTGAGTGTCCGATCAAATAGATCTTTGCTTCGTCTCCAACAATAGCTTTAACCAGATTGATGACCCGTTCATTGTCTGAAAGCTCTTTTGTGTATGTGTTACAGCTGAACGATTCAGGGTCCGGGAAATCGATAGGATTTTCGGTTGTTCCACCATTATGACTACAGTTGTATTTTACAAAACCAAATCCTCGCTCAACAAAAAAGGACTGAACAAGGTGCCATGCTCCCCAATCTTTAAACCCCATGAAACCATGAGAAAAGATGATCACTTTTCCGTTCCATTTCGAAGGGATCTCAATATCGAGTAAACTTTGTCTTCCGTTTGCTCCTTCGAAGAGTAGGTTCGATCTATTCAGTGCACGCATATTCTAAAGGTAATAATCTCCGGATGAACGCTGCTCTTTCTTCTTTTGATTATCTTAGCACCCGTGAAGTTAACGACTGTTTTATTTGTTTTTTCATTAACGCTATTCTCCTGCATGGATGACCATGGAAACAGGGTAGAAGGAGGCGATTTAACAGTTTACTTTGATCGTGACGGAGACCTTGAAAAGGCAACGTCTGTAGCCAAATACTGGAAGGCAAATGACCTCTTAACAGGCAAGCCGCAGGATCTAAAGTTGACCTTTCACGACTCAACCTATTTTTTATACATGATCAAAAGAAGTGATCTGGAGCTAGGGCAATTAGATCTGAAGGAGCAGATGCTTTTGTTAGAGTTGCAAAAGAACCTGACAGATTCAGTTTTTACCGGAGCAGATCTGGAGATTGTTATTTCCGATGATCATTTTAAACCGTTAATGAATATTAATAACTGATGAAGATTTCAGCATCAATTTATAGCGATAAAAAAAGACCTCTAGCAGAAGTTATTGAAGACCTCGTAGAGCATCAGGTAGATATGTTTCATGTGGATTGTAATGATGATCCGGCAGTTTTTGAAGACATCAAATACATCAAAAGTGTAAGTAATATCCCTGTTGATCTGCATATCATCACTGAAACACCGGAGAAGTACTATAACTTACTTCGTGAAATACCTGTGGAGTATGTTACATTTCAGTTTGAGGACTTAAAATCAGAATTAAACATCCCATCCGATATCACTGGCAGAAAAGGGTTAGCGATCATAACACCGACTGATGTTGATGTGTTTGATGCGTACAGCGACTTTGATTTTATTCTGATCATGGCGACAATTCCAGGGCAGAGTGGAGGTAAGTTCGATCCAGTCAACTTCGCGAAGATCAGATCCTTCAGAAGGAAATATCCAAAGAAGTCTATACATGTGGATGGAGGAGTAAACGGCGAGGTGTCTTTCATCCTGAGAAACATGGGGGTGACTAGCTCCGTTTCAGGTTCATACTTATTCAATGCCCACAGTGTGGGCAATGCGCTTATGAATTTGACCAATAGAGAGGTCGAATCTCAATTTGCGGTAAAAGACTTTATGATTCCGTTGGAGCAGTCTCCAATTGTAAAGATGGAAGGGATAGCTGTAAAAGGTGTCTTAGAAGCCATTGAGCAAGGTCGTATGGGATTCACTTTGGTTACAAATCGTGAAGGTACGTTCAAAGGGCTTGTTTCAAATGCGGATGTGCTAAAAGCTCTGTTGAAGCACCTGGACGACTTGAATGCTGTAAATGCTGAGGAATTCATAAATCCTAGTCCTTTGTCAATTCAGGAGGATGCAACAGTATATGATATGCTAAAACTCATTAAGGAAAGTGATTTCCCCGTGATGTATCTTCCAGTGTTAAAAAAGAATGGTTTTGCGGCGGGAATTGTTACTTTTGTAAACTTAGTTAAAGGAGAGCTATGATCATTCATCTTAAGAACGGAACTACTACAGAGCGAATCACTGAATTGCAAAAGTCATTAAATGCCTTTCATATTGTAAGAAACGGACACGATGTCTTGATTACCGGTTCGGGTAGAAAAGAAGTGCCGGTTGAGATTCAGGATGAAGTGGAAGAATCGTGGGTTTTCGATACGGATGTGCAATTAGCATCGAAGAACTACGAGAACAAAACGAGAGAGGTTAAAATAGGTAATGTAACGATCGGAGGAGATAGTAAGTCAACAATCCTAATTGGAGGTCCTTGCTCTGTTGAATCAGAGGAGCAGATCAGAGAGTCTTCTGAATTGCTGAAGGAAATGGGGCTTACAACACTTCGTGGAGGATGTTACAAACCAAGAACAAGTCCTTATTCTTTCCAGGGGTTAGGATTGGAAGGTCTGAAGCTACTCGCGAAAATGCGAGAGGAATACGGATTGAACGTAATTACGGAAGTACGCGATGCTTCCCATGTTCAGGAAGTGATCGAACACTCTGATGTGATTCAGATCGGAGCAAAAGCAATGTATGACCAAGGTATTTTACGTGCATGTGCAAAGACACAAAAACCGGTATTGATCAAAAGAGGGTTCGGTACAACATTGAAAGAATTTGTTCAGGCTGCAGAGTTTGTTTTGTCTGGAGGAAACCCAAATGTGATCCTTTGCGAAAGAGGATTGAGAACCTTTGAAACATATACTAGATTTACACTTGATCTTTGCGGAGTGGCGTGGTTGCAGGAGCATACGAACTTGCCAATTGTACTGGATCCAAGTCATGCAATGGGGTATGCTTACGGTGTTCCGAATCTTGCAAAAGCATGCACAGCAATGGGTATCGATGGGTTGTTGATTGAAGCGCATCCAGATCCATCAGTTGCAAAATCGGACGCTTCTCAGCAGTTGGATCATGATCAGTTTAGAGGTTTAAAAGGACAGTTAGATGCTGTTGCTCAAAGTGTTGGTTATCAAATAGTTTAGAATTGTATCTTGAACAAAATATTAAAGGTATCTGTGATCGTTTTGGATTAGATTTCGATCTGTTTCTAAATGATCTTGAGGTGGATTCGGTACATGAGCTAACCATCCTCGATCTGGAGGCAATTGCTGAAGAGTATGATACCGATCTGTACGCATTGATTTTTGATCACAGCTTTAAAAGTCACGCACTGAAAGAGAAGATTGAAAAGATCAAATTGCTCGTGATTGATGTTGATGGCGTGATGACGGATGGTGGTATGTATTTTACCGAATCCGGTGATCAAATGAAGAAATTCAACACCAAAGATGGAATGGCGATAATAGCGCTTACAAAGTCAGATTTTCAAGTAGCGATCATTTCATCAGGGTTTAAAGGCGAGGCCGTAAAGGCAAGAGCAGGCATGCTCGGTATTCAATTTTGTTATGTTGGTCGTGATCCAAAGATCGACATATTGGATAAGCATCTTGCTGCGCTTGGCTTGGCATATGAAAACGTCGCCATAATTGGAGATGATATAAATGATCTATCGATCATGAGGAAAGTTGGATTCAGCGCATGCCCGTCGGATTCAGTGAATGAAGTCAAAAAAGTATGCGACGTAGTGTTGACAACAAAGGGAGGTCAGGCTTGCGTTCGAGAACTTATAGATAATTACTTACTAGATAAGCCATTAACAAAATGAGTCAACCAAAATTAACGATTGGAATTATTCGTGAAGGTAAAGTGCCGCCGGACAAACGTGTTCCACTTACTCCAAAGCAATGCCGAAAGTTAATGGATCTGCATAGCGAATTAGAGATCGTCGTGCAGCCCAGTCCGATCAGAGCTTACAAAGATGAAGAGTATTCTGCAGAAGGATTAAAGCTTAGTGAGGATCTTACAAATTGTGACCTCATCATCGGGGTAAAAGAGGTGAATATTTCAGATTTGATCCCGAATAAGAAATTTATGTTCTTCTCACATACGATCAAGAAGCAGCCCTACAATCGAGATTTGTTGAGGGCTGTTGTAGAAAAGAATATAGAGCTTATCGACTATGAGGTGCTGAAAGATACATCCGGTAAGAGAATCATTGGATTCGGAAGGTATGCTGGAATTGTTGGTTGCTACAATGGATTCATTACTTATGGGCTTAAGCATGGTCTTTATGAGTTGAAGGCGGCGCATTTGTGTAAGAACAGAGCAGAGGTAGAGGAAGAATTGAAGAAAGTGACGTTGCCTGCAAATACGAAGATCGTTTTAACAGGTTTTGGTAGAGTAGGACACGGAGCAAGAGAGATCATTGCATCGCTTGGACTTAAAGAAGTTTCACCGGAAGAATTTCTGTCACAGGAATTTACGGAACCGGTTTTTACACATTTGGATGTAGAGGATTATTTCGAAAGACGTGACGGTGGAGAATTCTCAAAACGCGAATTCTACAGTGAGCCTGAGCATTACAGGTCGTCATTCAAGAAATTTGCCGATGTGGCAAATATGTATATTCCTTGTCATTACTGGAATAGCAAGGCTGATTTCATTATTACAAGAGAAGATTTGAAGGATCCAAACACTGCTCTAAGTGTAGTTGCGGATATTTCTTGTGACATTGACGGACCAGTAGCATGTACCATTCGTCCTTCAAAAATTGGAGATTCGATCTATGGTTACAATCCAGCTACGGAGTCTGAAGATGATTTCATGAAAGAAGGAGTGATTGCTGTAATGGCAGTGGATAACCTTCCGTGCGAGCTACCTTTAGATGCTTCAGAGGATTTCGGAGAGGAGTTGATGAGGGAGGTAATTCCTCAATTGTTAAACGGAGATCCTTTGGGTATCATTGACAAAGCTACAGAAACTACGAGCGAAGGAACATTAAATGAACATTTTAGCTATCTTCAGCCCTACTTAGAAGGAAAAGAATAGCACTATGATCAAAGGGGACAAGCGAATAATCAGAGGTTGGGTAATGTATGACTGGGCCAACTCAGTATACAATTTGGTAATTTCCTCGGCAATTTTCCCCATCTTCTACGACAATATCACAACCAAGCATTTTTTGGAGAAAAATAATTTGGAAACACTCCCCGAGGGAATGTCAGTGACTGTCGACTTTTTTGGAGCAGAGCTTTCATCTTCAGTTTTGATAAGTTACGTGCTTTCTGCTTCATTTTTAGTGGTTTCTTTCCTGTCTCCAATGCTATCTGGTGTGGCTGACTATTCCGGAAATAAGAAGCGATTCATGCAGTTTTTCTGTTATTTGGGGGCGTTCTCTTGTATGTCGCTGTATTTCTTTGATGTTGTGCCGCTCGAAGTTGGTATGATTTCGGTGTTTTTAGCAAGCATTGGATTCTGGAACAGTTTGGTGTTCTACAATGCATACCTACCAGAAATTGCAGAGCCTAAGGATCATGATAAGATCTCAGCGAGAGGCTTCTCAATGGGGTATTTCGGAAGTATGCTGCTGTTGGTTATTTGCTTGGGCATCATTATGTTCATTGATCCTAAATACACGAGCTTGAGCTTTTTGTTAGTGGGTGTTTGGTGGATTGGCTTTAGCCAGATCACGTATGCTGTTTTGCCGAATAATGTGTATCAGAAAAAGGTGGAGAAAGGAGTTGTTTGGCTAGGATTTAAGGAATTGAAGATCGTATTCAAGCAGTTCAGAAAAACCCACCGATTGAAAAGATTCTTGCTTTCATTTTTCTTTTATAATACTGGTGTGCAGACGGTCATGCTTATGGCGGTGATATTCGCGAAGAAAGAAGTTGATTGGTCTGAAGGCGGAGGGGATGTTGGGCTGATCATCGCGATACTTCTAATCCAAATACTCGGTGCAGTTGGTGCATTTGTTATGTCGAGACTTTCGGGGTTTTTAGGTAACGTTAAAACGCTTGGTTTATCAGTGATTATTTGGATTGGTATATGTGCTGCGGCATTTATAGTTACTACACCAAATGAGTTTTACTTCCTTGCCGCAATGGTTGGTTTAGTGATGGGAGGGGTTCAGGCATTGTCCAGATCGACTTACTCGAAATTCTTACCGGAGACAACTGATCATGCCAGCTTCTTCTCGTTCTATGACGTTGCAGAAAAGGTGGGTATCGTGATCGGGACCTTCTCTTTCGGATTCCTTGAATACGCTCTTGGATCTATTCGCTACTCGATCTTTGCAGTTGCCGCATTCTTCTGTATTGGATTGATCGCATTGTTCTTCGTTCCAAAGAATGAGCGATTGACTCCAGCAGCTGAATAATAAAAAAGCCCCTTGCGGGGCTCTTCAATTCTTATTTCTTGTAAAAAGGTGGTTTTACAACC
>JBMSGX010000120.1:0-7194 GCA_049416285.1 Crocinitomicaceae bacterium
TTTGCACTCAACTCTCCACACTTTGCCGAATCACTGAGTAATGAGATCAATTCCGGGATTAAAGCACCTCGAGCCTCGACATCCTTTATCAGAATAGCAGCATCTTTATTCACTAAAGCCATTGCATTCTTCGTCTGATGGTCCTCCGCTACATTCGGTGATGGAACCAAAATAACCGGCTTGCCGATCAGGCATAACTCAGAAACTGAGATCGCGCCAGCTCTCGAGATAACAACATCAGCCGCTGCATAGGCAAGATCCATCCTATCTATGAACTGAACCATCTTCACGTTTACCGGGAGTTCCTTCTCAATATCTTTCAACCCGGGATAATAGAGCTTTCCGCATTGCCAGATCAACTGAACATCTGAATCTGCCAATTCTTTCAGTTTACCCGTAACGCTTTCATTCAATGTCTTCGCGCCAAGACTTCCCCCAATGATCAGTACGGTTTTCTTATTCGGATCTAATCCATAATGTTTGATCCCTTCTTCCTTTTTCCCGTCGATGGTAACCATCTCACTCCTCACTGGATTTCCCGTCAGTACAATTTTCTCTTTCGGAAAAAACTGGTCAAGTCCATCATACGCCACACATATCTTGCTTACACTTTTCGCAAGGATCTTATTTGTTTTACCAGGGAATGAATTCTGCTCTTGCAATACTCCTGGAACCTTCATCATTGTTGCAGCCTTCAGGGCTGGACCACTTGCATAACCTCCAACTCCAACAATCACTTGTGGCTTAAACTCCTTCACTATGGAACGGGCCTTCATCAAACTTCCTATAATCTTGAAAGGAAGCAAGAAATTGGACAGTGTCAGTTTTCGCTGAAACCCAGCGATCTTCAATCCTTTTATTTCATATCCGGCAGCCGGCACCTTTTCCATCTCCATCTTACCTTCAGCCCCGATAAAAAGTATAGCTGCATTTGGATTGCGCTTTTTGACTTCATCCGCTATAGCGATCGCAGGAAAGATGTGCCCTCCTGTTCCACCGCCAGATATTATAATTCGCTCTATTGACATGATCTATTCTTTCTCTTTTGTCTTTTCATTCTTGTAAGCGATAGCCTGAACCACGCCTATCCCAACACACGTCATTATTAATGCAGATCCTCCCATCGCCAGCAAAGGCATGTTTTGTCCAGTCACCGGGAAAATCCCCGTACAAACCAACATGTTTACACTCGCCTGACTTAGTAATAGAATCCCAATTCCAATACAGACATAGGTCTCGAACATAGTCTGTGCATTCAATCCTATCCGCATTATTCGAAACAGTATGATCAGATAAATCAATGCAAGCAGGAACGCCGGTATCAACCCGAACTCCTCCACGAAACTGGAATAGTAAAAGTCCGCATATGCCTCAGGCAAATAATTCTTCAACTGCCCATTACCAGGCCCTTGCCCCCAGAGACCTCCGTTATATATTGCGAGTTGGGCATTGAGCGATTGGGCATTGTCTAGAACATTTGCGTCATCATTGATCTTGTTAAAGATCCTGTTCTCCCATGTCTCATATCGCGGGAGAATATTCAAGTCGGGAACAGCTTTGTGAAACAAAACAATGATCCCAAGCAACGCTATACCACCTCCGATCAGCGAACCGATCTTGAGCAATGGCACTTTTCCGATAAAAAGTATTGTTAAGCTTATAGCAAAGAGTATTGCAGCCGTTGAGAAGTTATCTTTTACGATCAATCCACAAATAACAATGATCGGCATCACTACAGGCCAGAAACCTTCTCTCCAATCATTTAAAAGATCCTTCTTTTTGACAAGCAATCTTGATACATAAATTATCAGCGCAAACTTTGCAAAATCAGAAGACTGAAAGGTCAATCCAACGAATGGAATCCTTACCCATCTTCCTGCATCATTCACCTTCACCCCGAACAATAATGTAAACAGCAGAAGTGCAATTGCAAAGTAGAATCCAGCCTTTGACAACTGAGAGAAGTACTTTGGATCCTTACGGTGTATCCAATACATCACCCCGAGTCCTATCAAGACATATACAAAATGCTTAAAGAGGTATTTAAACGGCGTACCACCCTCTACCTTAACAAGGATTGGCACAAAGCTGTATACACTCACCAAAGAAAAGGCAAGCATAAACAGTGTTAATACCCAGATCACTGAGTCACCCTTTAAGTATTTTAACAGATTCTGCATTATTTATTTTCGCTCAACCAGTTTTCGAAAGCGTTCATTTCAGTTCGCGCATTTTCGCCATGAGAAGTGAAAAGAAATACCATTTTATCTCTATTTACTTCCTTCACAAATGAAAGCGCATCGTTCACACTTTTGACATTCATGATCGTCTCTACCTCGGATAAGAATTCCGGTGCTATAGAAAGCTGTGTTTGATCATAAATGATCATGGTATTTAGGTTTCTATGTAACCCCAGGTTGAGTTCCAATCCTTCCTTCGCTTGTGCGTATCCACTTAACCATAAAACTGAAAACGGAAAGGACGAGATCACATTGATCAATCCTTCAGTAGGAGGGTTTAACCAGGAAAACGTGTCCATCCCGAACACCTTACCATGAGCCTTCATGGAGGTCTGCTCGCGCCATTGCTCAAGCCCCTCTTTTCTGGCTCTCAGCAGATCTTCCTGGGTTGTATTTTTAGTTAGGTTCTTTTTCATTTTATAGTGCTCTCACAGCTTTTTTGAATTCGTTCCCACGCTCTTCGTAATTCTCGAAAAGATCGAAACTTGCACAAGCCGGTGAAAGCAATACAGTCTCATCTTTCTTCGCTAAACGGTATCCATAAGCAACGGCTTCCAGTGCGCTACTCGCCTCAACAATGTTCTCAACAACACCTGTGAAAGTGTCCATGATCTTCTTGTTATCCTTCCCTAAGCAGATGATCGCTTTTACTTTATCCTTCACAAGCTCCATTAGCTCAGTGTAGTCGTTTCCTTTATCAACACCTCCAACGATCCAAACTGTTGGACGGTCCATACTTTCTAGTGCGAACCACGTTGAATTGATATTTGTTGCTTTTGAGTCATTGATAAACTCGATTCCGTGCACCTTTGCAACAAACTCCAAGCGGTGCTCGACATTTACGAAGTCGCTCAGGCTCTCTCTGATTGACTCCTTTCTGATTTCAAGGATTCTTGATGTGATCCCTGATGCCAACGAATTCTGTACGTTGTGCTTTCCCTTTAAGGCTAATTCATGAATTGACATAGTGAATTGATCTTTTATGTTTATTGTTATTTGTTCCTCGTTTAAGTATCCTCCCTGCTCTACTTTTTCAGTTAGAGAGAAGGGAGCTTGTTGTGCGTTGATCGAACCTGTGTCCAACCAACTTGTTATGTTTTTGTCGTCTTTGTTATAGATGAACCAATCATCTGCCGTTTGGTTCTGAATGATCCTGAACTTGGAATTGATGTAGTTCTCCATTTTATATTCGTAGCGATCCAAATGATCAGGCGTGATATTCAAGAGAATGGCTACTTCGGCTTTGAAATCGTACATGCCATCCAACTGGAATGAGCTCAGCTCCAACACGTAATAATCGTAGGATTCTTCCGCAACCAGTTTTGCGAAACTGTCGCCAACATTTCCGGCAAGTCCAACGTTCAGCCCTGCTTTCTTGAGTATGTGATACGTAAGCATAGACGTCGTCGTCTTACCATTGCTCCCTGTAATACAGATCTTGAAGGCATCTGTGTAATACCCGGCAAACTCAATTTCAGAAACTACCTTCACCCCTGCTTCATGCAACTTCTTTATCAGAGGTGCAGTTTCGGGGATACCTGGCGATTTCACTACGAGATCAGCAGTTAGAATGCGTGACTCTGTATGCTCCCCTTCTTCCCATTCAAATCCTTTTTCCTCAAGCACCTCTTTGTACTTTTCAGGAATAGTTCCAAAGTCAGAAACAAATACGGTCCATCCCTTTTGCACTGCAAGAATTGCAGCACCAATGCCGGATTCACCCGCACCAAGAATAGCGATATGTTTACCGATACCGTTCAATTATCTCACCTTGAGTGTTACGATCGTGATTACTGCCAAAATGATCCCCACGATCCAGAATCGCGAAACGATCTTTGCTTCGTGCAGACCTAATTTCTGATAGTGGTGATGCAACGGTGCCATACGGAAGATCCTTCGCCCTTCACCGTATTTTTTCTTGGTGTATTTAAACCACCCCACCTGCATGATCACAGATAGGTTTTCGATCAAGAACACACCACAAAGAATAGGGATCAGTAGCTCTTTTCTGATAGAAATAGCGAATACCGCAATGATACCTCCCAAGGCAAGACTTCCTGTATCACCCATGAACACCTGTGCAGGGAATGAGTTGTACCAAAGAAATCCAATACATGCACCAACAAATGCTGATATAAAGATCACCAGCTCTTCAGCAAAAGGTATGTACATTACATCTAGGTAATCGGCAAAGCGAACATTTGAGCTGACATAAGCAAGGATCGCCAATGCTATCCCGATGATCGCGGACGTTCCTGTTGCCAGACCATCGAGTCCATCTGTCATATTCGCCCCATTAGAAACGGCGATCACAATGAAGATAACTACCGGAATAAATAGGATCCAACCGTACGTTCCCGCCCAATCACCGATCAACCAGTTGTAATTGAATTCATTGTTCTTTACAAATGGGATCGTAGTTGTCATATCATCAGTTACGATCCATTTTGTATCCTGCGAAGCCTCATCATCAATGTGCATTTTCGTTACAAACTCCTCACCCTGCTTCAATTGATAATCAGCGGGAACGTTTTTATGCACCTGTATATCCGGGTGGAAGTAAAGAATAGAACCAACGATGATTCCCACACCAACTTGACCCACCACCTTGAATCTTCCGGCAAGCCCTTCTTTGTTCTTTTTAAATACTTTGATGTAATCATCCAAGAAACCAATCGCTCCTAGCCACACTGTGGCGAGCAACATCGTAATTACATAGACATTGTGAAGTTTCGCGAAAAGCAATGTTGGGATCAAAATAGCCGAGAGAATGATGATACCTCCCATGGTTGGTGTACCTGCCTTTTGAAGCTGACCTTCCAATCCAAGATCACGCACAGTCTCTCCAATCTGCTGCTTCTGAAGTAAGCCAATGATCTTCTTTCCAAAGATCATTGAAACGATCAGTGAAGTGATCAATGCCATTCCCGCTCTAAACGAGATATAATCGAACAACCCCGCTCCCGGGAAATTAAGTGTGTCTAAATAGTCAAATAAGTAGTAAAGCATTATTTCTCCAGTTGTTTTATTAGTTCAGTTACTGTTTGCATATCATCAAAGTCGTGTTTCACTCCTTTTATCTCCTGGTATTTTTCATGTCCCTTCCCGGCGATCAAAATGATATCCGTAGGTTCTGCCAATGCCACTGCCGTCTTAATAGCCTGTTCTCTATCAGTAATGGAGAGCACCTTCTTAAAACTTGTCGGATCCACACCTTCCATCATATCTCTTATGATCTGGTCCGGATCTTCACTTCTTGGGTTATCAGAAGTCAGTATTACCTTGTCGGAAAGCTTACATGCAATCTCCGCCATCGCCGGGCGCTTTAGTTTATCTCTATCACCACCGCAACCCACGACCGTGAATACGTTTTCATTCTTTGTTCTGATGTTTTCGATCGTCTTCAAGACATTTGCCAATGCATCCGGAGTATGCGCATAATCGACTATTGCTGTCAACCCTTTCTCCGACTGAACAAACTGGAATCGCCCCTCAACAGCTTCCAATTGACTCAGCACCGTTAACACTTCAGTCTGATCTTCTCCCAGCTCGGCGGCAACACCAAAAACCGCAAGCAAATTGTAAGCATTGAAATCTCCTATCAGCCTTGTCCAAAGCTCCACTCCGTTAATTGAAAGCACCAGTCCTGTAAATTGATTTTCCAATACCTTCGCTCTATAATCAGCCATCGATTTAAGAGCATATGAACGCTGCTTCGCCTTTGTATTCTGAAGCATTACCTCGCCATTCTTATCATCTAGGTTCGTTAATGCAAATGCATCTTTCGATAAACCGTCAAAAAAGGCTTTTTTCACATTTAGATACTCCTTGAAAGTATTGTGGTAATCAAGGTGGTCGTGTGTAATATTTGTAAATGCACCACCTGCAAACTGCAAGCCCGTAACACGGTGCTGATGGATTGCATGAGAACTTACCTCCATGAAACAGTGTGTTACGCCTTGATCAACCATTTCACGCAATAGCTGATTTAATGCAACCGGGTTAGGTGTTGTATGCGTTGAAGGATAATCTTCTTCCCCGATCTTATTTACCACAGTCGATAAAAGACCCACCTTATAGCCCAGTTTACTATAGAGCTTATGCAACAATGTCGTCACGGTAGTTTTGCCATTTGTACCTGTAACTCCGATCAATTTCAACTCTTGCGAAGGCTCTCCAAAGAAGTTATTTGCAGCAATTGCAAGTGTTTTTGCAGAATCATCAACCACGACAAGCGTGACGTTCGCCGGAACTTCTACAACCTTTTCAGCAACGATCATATTACATTCATTCTCGATCACCTGAGGTATGAAATCATGACCATCACTTCTTGTACCAGGAATCGCAAAGAACACCGAACCAGACCCTGCCTTGCGCGAATCAAATTCCAAGCTTTGTACATCCTGTCCAGAAGTTTGCCCAACTACATTGCTGATAGCGGCACCAAACAATATGTCTTTTAACTCTTGCATTACTTTAATTCAATTTGAATAATCCCTCCTTTGAACACAGGTGTCCCTGGATCCATCGATTGACTTACTACTTTTCCGTACCCTTTGATCTTCACGACCATTCCTGTTGATTCGATCAGATAAACAGCATCTTTAGCGGTCATTCCAATTACATTCGGCACCGTATTCTTTCCTGCATATCTCTCTTGAAGCTCCACCTTCTCCTCTCCTGTCTTAGTAGTAACCCAGGCCTTATCTGTTGAAGAGCTAAACGGAACTCCCAACTTCTTATATGACTGAATCAGATCGTATCTATTACCGTCCGCTGAAACCGGAATTTCACTCGCTTTATCTCCATTTGAATTGATCGGTTCATGGTACTCCAACTTGGAAGCATAAACCTTATTTGCAATTGCCGTAAATACAGTTCCAGAAACTATTGCGCCATAGATATCTTGTGTAGGAGCAGAAATCACCACAATACATGAGTAGATCGGATCATC
>JBMSGX010000121.1:0-7161 GCA_049416285.1 Crocinitomicaceae bacterium
AGAATTCCAATAGAATTTATAAATCGTGAATCAGACATTCAAAACTGAGGCAATATACTTCTCGATCCCTTCATCAAACAACACTGGCTGTTCGTATCCCAAATCCTTGGTCGTATCAGAAATATCTGCAAGTGAATCACGGATATCACCTGGTCTTTCAGGACCATTTACAACCTGTGTTTCTGAATGCAATTTGCCTTCTCTCTCCAGTATCATGCGCATACTCGAGACAACGTTATTCAGGGACAAAAATTGTCCGCATGCAATGTTATACACTTTACCAAACGCCTCTTCATTCTCCGTTGCTAGTGCAAGTATATTGGCATTGACCGCATTATCTACGAACGTAAAGTCTCTCGTTTGCTCCCCATCACCATGTATCGTTACGACTTCACCTGAGATCATCTTATCCAAAAACTTAGGAATAGCCGCTGCGTAAACTCCTTCAGGATCCTGATTTGGACCGAACACATTGAAGTAACGTAATCCTATTGTCTCAACATTGTGCAGTGTCTTGTAAACGTTGGCGTACATCTCATTGAGCTGTTTCGTCACAGCATAAGGGCTTAACAGCCTTCCCTCAGAGCCAATAGTCTTTGGCGAGATCTTACTGTCACCATAAACAGAAGAGCTTGAAGCATAAACAAACCGCTTCACTCCTGATTCTTTGGCCGTATGAAGCATATTGAGATATCCTGTTGCATTTACACGATGTGTGTTGTGAGGAAACTCGATCGATCTCGGAACTGAACCCAATGCAGCCTGATGACTGATTACATCCACTCCTTTAACCGCTTGATAACATGCATTCGTATCCGTAATATCGCCTTCAATGAATGTGAAATTCTCATACTTCAACAGCGGCGTGATATTCTCTTGTTTACCTGTAGAAAGATTATCCAGCACTACAACCTGAATTCCTTCAGACAGCAGTCGCTTAGACAAATTAGAACCAATAAAGCCAGCACCACCCGTGATCAACACACGTTTAGATTTTAGCTTTTCTATGGCTCTCTGTACATTCATTACTTAGCGTAATTTACCGCTCTTTTCTCACGAATCACGGTAACCTTAACCTGTCCCGGATAAGTCATTTCTGTTTGAATCTTCTGAGAAATATTGAATGAAAGCTCATCGGCCTGCTTGTCAGTCACTTTCTCACTTTCAACAAGTACTCTCAGCTCACGTCCGGCCTGGATTGCATATGCACTTCCAACTCCGTCGTACGCCAAGGCAAGTCCTTCTAATTCCTTAATACGTTTGATATATGATTCAACGATCTCGCGACGTGCTCCAGGCCTTGCACCACTTACGGCATCACATACCTGAATGATCGGAGAGATCAATGTTGTCATTTCAATTTCGTCGTGGTGGGCACCGATCGCATTACATACATCCGGTTTCTCACCATACTTCTCAGCCAACTTCATACCAAGAATAGCGTGTGGTAATTCCGGCTCTTCATCTGGCACTTTACCAATGTCGTGCAATAATCCTGCGCGTTTAGCAAGTTTGACATTTAATCCCAGCTCAGTGGCCATGATCGCACAGAGGTTAGCTACTTCACGCGAGTGCTGTAATAGGTTTTGTCCATATGAAGAACGATACTTCATTCTACCAACCATTCTGGTCAACTCAGGGTGTAATCCATGAATTCCCAGGTCAATACAAGTTCTTCTTCCAGTCTCTGCGATTTCCTCATCAAGCTGCTTCTTTGTTTTTGCAACTACCTCTTCAATTCTTGCAGGGTGAATACGTCCATCAGAAACAAGCTGGTGTAATGCCAATCGCGCAATCTCTCTGCGAACTGGATCAAAACATGAAAGGATGATCGCTTCCGGTGTGTCGTCGACAATGATCTCAACACCAGTTGCCGCTTCAAGCGCACGGATGTTACGACCTTCACGGCCAATGATGCGTCCTTTCACCTCATCTGACTCGATATTGAATACTGAAACTGAGTTTTCGATCGCTTGCTCCGTTGCAACGCGCTGTATCGTTTGGATCACGATCTTTTTCGCCTCTTTATTTGCGTTAAGCTTCGCCTCTTCAACGATCTCATTGATGTGCGCCATGGCATTTGTACGTGCCTCGTCTTTCAAAGCATCCATCAAACTATTCTTTGCATCATCCACTGACATCCCGCTCACTTTTGAGAGTTCAGCCACTGTCTTCTGGTGCATTTTATCAAGCTCCTGATGCTTAACATCAAGCGCATCTACTTTTTGCTGAAGTACTTCACGCTCCTTGTCGATTTGCTTTTCCTTGCGGTTAACAGACTCGATCTTCTGATTTAAAGATTTCTCTTTGCTCTTTGCTCTGTCTTCAGTGGATTGCAATTTACGTTCGCGATCCTTGATCGTTTTCTCGTGATCTTCTTTCAGCTTAAGGAACTTTTCTTTTGCCTGAAGGATCTTGTCTTTTTTGAGGTTCTCTCCCTCTTTTTCTGCCTCGCTGATGATACTTTCCTTTTGCTTCTTAAGCAAGACGCTCTGTACCAGTACAGCGATCAGTGCACCAGCTACAACGCCAACAACACCAAATATAATTTCCATACCCTTTTTAATTTATAGTAATACAACTACAAAAGGATCGGCAAGATGATAGATTAAGATAGTTCGTTCAGCTCATCATCCAGTGATTTTAACTGCGATTCAATAGCCTCAATTTCTGCTGAGTTATCCACAGTATTACCACCTTTTTGACCATTCGACTTTGTAGCGAGTTGAAGTGCGGACATTGCCAGTAGATCACGCATATCTTTCACTGCATAATTCTCCTGAAGCACCTGTATTGCCTTATTAATGTTCGCTGCTGCAGACTGCACTTTGTCTACCTCATTTTCTTCTACTGAAAGTGGGTATGTACGTCCGGCAACAACGATCTTTAAGGATACTTTCGCCATGTCTATTGTTTTAGCTGCGCGATGCAGAATTCTATTTCTCTTACCAATTCGTCGATCTGCTCATCGGAAATATCTGCTTCCGAAGTTGGCCGATCCACCTTTTGTTCACTCAATGTCTTAAGCTGATCACCTAACTGAGCGATCTTTTCCTTTGATGCTTGAATTTCTGCAGATTTTGCGTTCAAGTCGCTTTTCAACGCAGACAATTCATTCTCCAGATCGGCGCTTTTAGTACGCTCATTCTGAAGTTCTTGGTGAAGCTGTACAGCTTTCCCTTTGATAGAATCGATCAATTTTGAAACGCGATCAGACATAGGACATGTTTCATACAAAATTAACATAGTATGCGATACGAGCAAGTATTTTGCACCCGTTTGTATCACATATTTTTCAAACGCCTATTTTTGAAAAATGAAATCGACCTGCTTTTCCTTGTTTACCTTTCTGATTCTGAGCATGCAGTTGTTCGGTCAGGAATTACCGGATTATCACCCACCATTGGACATCCCACTTCTGTTAGCAGCAAATTTTGGAGAGCTTCGACCGAACCATTTCCACATGGGTGTTGATTTTAAAACGAATGGCAGAACAGGTTATAAAATGTATTCGATCGATGAGGGATATGTCATACGTGCTGTTGTCTCACCGTACGGTTATGGACGTGTAATCCACATCGCACATCCAAACGGCGTTACTAGTGTTTATGCCCATTGTCAAAGCTTTTCAAAACGTATTGATTCAATAATTGACCTCAAGCGCATTGAGCTCCGTCAAAACCAAGTAGATCTTGAGTTTAAACCCTCAGAAATACCTGTTAAACGTGGAGAAGTGATTGCGATTTCCGGAAATACTGGCGCAAGCACTGCACCTCACTTGCACTTTGAATTGAGAGATACAAAAACGGATGCGGCTATCAACCCATTGCTTTATGGATTCCATGTCGACGACCACATTCAGCCAGAAATAAAACGACTAAAGATCTATGCTCTTTCAAAAGAGGCGTACAGATTTAATAAATCGAGAGAATATACTGTTCGTCAATCAGGCGAAAACTTCTCGTGTCGTGAGGTGATTCGTTTACCATCCGACTTCTGCACAAAATCAGGAGGTATCGGGTTTGCCTTTGATGTTATTGACAGGTTAGACGGTGCACATAATCGCTGCGGGCTTTATCAAGGAGAGGTTTATGTGAATGGGGAATTGCATTTCGCAAGTTCGATTGATACTGTTCCTTTTGAATCAACGCGCTTTGTGAACTGCTATAAGGATTTTGAAGAATATCAACACAACAAGTTCAATTTTCACAAATACTTTAAAACCGCAGAAAATGATCTGCCCGTTTATGATGTGAAAGGAAATGGTGTTTTAAAGGTTTTACCCGGAGACTCTTTGCGCATAAAGTATGTTGCGAAAGATGTGAAAGGGAATACAAGTACCCTTGAATTCAGTATTGTGATAGAAGATGGCCCGCTCAATTCACAGGATGCTGTGCTGAATTCGTTGGACGCGATCTATCCATCAAAACCTTTGACCCTTGTAAAACCAGGCGTTCGTGTTACATTCCCAGTAAGTACCGTCTACGAACCCTTAAAAATCAACCGTTCGATCATTGATCACCGTATCGGTCATCCTTCTATTCCCGTACAGACACCGTACAAATTGGAGCTCAAGCGAAATGTAGCAAATGATGAATATTTACAGATCATTAGCCGCGGACGGATTCGAAATATCATGTTCGAAGATCGCGGGCCAATTGCATCTTGTGAGCTGAAATACTTTGGTGACTATACCATCGTAAAAGACACGATTCCTCCAAGAGTATCCGCACAGTATGCTTCTACAGCTGTTCGAAGAGGAACGATCCGCTGGTCCATTCATGACAGTGAATCGGGAATTGATTCCTACTGGTTAACTGTTGGCGATGACTGGATCCCTCTCGAATATGAGAACAAGTCAAGTATGGTCACTGCAAAGGGTCTTGAATATGAAGGTGAACACGAGGTTACTTTCAAGGTAAAAGACCGCTGCGGCAACGTAAAGACCTGGAAACAGGTAATGACGTTCTACTAAGCTTTCGTTGTAGGCGTCCCGAAGTTCATCGGAGGCATCTGTGGAGCTCCACCCTCATCAATATGACCGAAAGTCTGTTCGTACTTTGCAACATTTTCTTGCAAGGCAAGCATTAAACGCTTTGCATTTTGAGGTGCCATGATCACACGAGAACGCACCTTTCCTTTTGGTGTTCCTGGCATCAATTGAATAAAGTCCGCTATAAATTCTGAGTTTGAATGCGTGATGATCGCAAGGTTTGAATATGCTCCTTCAGCTATCTCATCTGTGAGCTCAATGTTTACTTGATTTTCTTTGTTGTTTTCCATGATCTAAATTTAAGAAGGAAAATTGAAATCGGTCATACGTTGAAAAAAGAACATTTTTGACAGAAAATATGGCGCCGTATTCAAACATTGTTTAACTTTGATTACATTTTGTTAAACATTAAGCATGACGACGCGTAACTACTCACGGTTATCCATTCTAACCTCAATATTATTTGTGCTAACCTTAAATACAGGTTTTACGCAAAAGATGGGGACAATTCAAGGGAATGTAAAAGACATCAACACCGAGGAACCATTGCCTTTGGCAAAAGTTTTCGCAGAAGGAACTCAATACGGTGCCAAAACAGATTTTGACGGAAACTACACAATTGAATTGCCTGTCGGAACCTACACATTAAAAGTTACTCTTGTTGGTTACGACGAACAAAAGAAGTTCAATATTCCTGTGAACTCCGGAAATATTGAAACGGTAAACTTCGAGTTATCCTCTTCAACTCAGGATCTAGATGCAGTAGAAGTTGTCTACGAGAAGGATAAGATCGCTAAGACAACAGATATGATCACTCCTCTTTCTGTGCAGCAGTTGACATCAGTTGAGATCGAGTCAAACCCCGGAGGAAACTTCGACGTTTCAAAGGTTGTTCAAACATTGCCCGGTGTTGGAGGTTCGGCTGGCGGCGCTCAGCGAAATGACATAATCATTCGCGGTGGTGCCCCAAATGAGAATGTCTATTACCTCGATGGAATTGAGATTCCTGTGCTCAATCATTTCCAGACGCAAGGTTCATCCGGTGGTGCTCAAGGTATCTTAAACGTATCGTTCATAGAAGATCTGAAGTTAACTTCATCGGCGTTTGATGCGCGTTATGACAACGCTCTTGCATCAACTTTTGTGATAAAACAACGACAAGCGAACAGAGAAAAGCTATCTGGGAACGTACGCGCAAGTTTTACCGAGAGCGTCGTAACCTTAGAAGGTCCACTTGGTGACAAGAATGATTTCCTTCTCTCTGCTAGAACCTCTTATTTGGATTTCCTGTTTCAATTAATTGACCTTCCGATTCGGCCCAACTTTTCGGATTTTCAGTTTAAAACGACATTCCGACCGGACAATAAAACAACAATAACATTGCTAGGACTTGGAGCTATTGATAGGTTCAATTTCGCTGCTACAAGAGAAGACAATGATGAGACTGAGTATTTACGCCGATCACTTCCATTTATCACACAATGGAACTACACGAATGGTATTGCACTGAAAAGAAGAATTAAAGACGGTTACTACAACCTTGCTGTAAGCCGAAATATGTTCGACAATCAACTGGATCAATTTGAAGACGCACGAAACGGAGAAGAAGAGTTTAGAAACTTCAAGCTTAAATCTCAAGAGATCGAGAACAAGTTACGTTTTGATGTAAATCAATACAAGAACGGATGGAAATATTCATATGGGATCATGGCTCAGTATGTTAAGTATAACTTCGATCTTTACAACAGGTTAGCAAGTGCTCAATTTGACACACTAGGGAATCAGATCTCTCCGGAGGTTATCATTGAGCAAGATTCCCGCTTGGAATTTTTCAAATACGGAGCATTTGGACAAGTATCAAAGAACTTCTTTAATGACAAATTATTAGTGTCTGCTGGAGTAAGAACTGACATGAACTCATTCACCGAAGATGGTAACAATCCATTGAACACTTTGAGTCCTCGTTTATCCCTTGCGTATCGCATTGCAAAACGGGTTGACCTGACCGCCTCTATCGGTAGCTATTACAAAATTCCAACCTACACAAACCTGGGTTACAGAAATGCCTCTAACGAATTAGTCAATAGGGCCATGAAATATATTCAATCAGATCACTATGTCCTGGGAACGCAGTGGCTACCAAACGAAGGATTGAGAATAACGGCTGA
>JBMSGX010000122.1:0-7142 GCA_049416285.1 Crocinitomicaceae bacterium
GAAACACTTGATGCGGAAGACCATACTGTTATCAATACACTTTCTGAAGACAAAATGGTTGATGAGCAGGAGTCTGAAGTGATAGATCTTACTGAGGAAGAAGAAATTCCTGAGCCAGAGGCGGAAACTGTTGAGCCACTTGAAATGGAACCTGAAACAGTCGAACCGGAAATGGAAGACGCCCCGATACCTGCACCAATTGAATCAAGTGACGATGATGATTTTGCCATTGAGGTTGCTGAAGAAAAGGAAGAGGATAAAAGCCTAAGTGAGGAAGAGGTTGACAGTCATCAAAAAGACTTTGGTGATTACGATCCTACGCTGGACTTATCCAGCTACGTGCTCCCTCCTATTGAGTTATTGAAGGATTACAAAGGATCTGGAGGATCTGTTGACAAACAGGAGCTAGAAGAGAATAAAAACAAGATTGTTGACACCTTAGCAAATTATAAGATCGAGATCTCAAAGATTCGTGCAACAGTTGGACCAACTGTTACTCTTTATGAAATTATCCCCGCTCCGGGAGTTAGGATTTCTAAGATCAAAAATCTGGAGGATGACATCGCCTTAAGTCTTGCAGCGCTTGGTATACGTATTATTGCCCCAATACCAGGTAAAGGAACGATCGGGATCGAGGTGCCTAACAGTAACCCTGACATGGTCAGTATGCGTTCATTGATAGCATCTAAGAAATTCCAGGAATCAGATCATGAATTACCAGTTGTACTGGGTAAAACTATCACGAATGAGACCTTCACTTTCGACTTAACCAAAATGCCTCACCTCCTGGTTGCAGGTGCTACCGGCCAAGGTAAGTCAGTTGGATTGAATGCCATTCTCGTTTCAATACTTTACAAGAAACATCCGGCACAGGTTAAGTTTGTGCTTGTCGATCCAAAGAAGGTCGAACTTACATTATATAACAAGATAGAGCGTCATTTCCTTGCTAAGCTACCAGATGAAGAGGATGCAATTATCACGGACACAAGTAAGGTTGTAAACACGCTTAATTCATTAACCATTGAGATGGATGAACGTTACGACCTACTCAAAACTGCTCACTGCAGAACGATTAAGGAATACAATGCCAAATTCATTGCACGTAAATTGAATCCGGAAAAAGGACACCGTTATCTACCTTATATAGTTGTCCTTATTGATGAGTTCGCTGATCTTATCATGACAGCAGGGAAAGAAGTAGAACAGCCAATTGCGCGTATTGCTCAGCTTGCGCGTGCAATCGGAATTCACTTGATCGTAGCAACACAGAGGCCTTCCGTAAATGTCATTACCGGTATGATCAAGGCAAACTTCCCCGCTCGTATAGCATTTAGAGTTTTATCTAAGATCGATTCAAGAACTATTCTAGACGGGTCTGGTGCAGATCAATTGATTGGTCGTGGAGACATGCTAATTAGCACAGGTCAAGACATGGTGCGTTTACAGTGCGGATTTGTAGACACCCCTGAGGTGGAAGACATCTGTGACTTCATCGGAGAGCAAAGAGGCTATTCGGAGGCTTTATTACTACCGGAATACGTGGGAGAATCGGCTGAAGGAGGCGGTAGCATTGATGATGAAGAATTGGATGCCCTATTTGCAGATGCTGCGCGCATCGTGGTAATGCACCAGCAAGGCTCCGCAAGTTTGCTCCAGCGTAAGTTAAAACTAGGATATAACCGCGCGGGACGAATTGTTGACCAATTGGAAGGAATGGGCGTTATTGGACCGTTCAAGGGAAGTAAAGCGAGAGATGTACTTTACGCGGACGAGCAAGCTCTCGAGGAATTTCTTGCCAGTAAAGGATTGATATAGTGGAACGAATTGCTCTGGTTGCATGTGTCAAAGAGAAGCTTGATCACTCTGCAAGAGCGGCGGACATATATACGGGGGATTCATTTAAAATTTGGCTGAACGACGCAAAAGATCGTGACGTAGATCATATCTATATTCTATCAGGTAAATATGGCCTTCTGGACTTAAACGAAATCATTGAACCGTACGATCTGAATTTAGGAAATCAAGACAATTCCTACATTAAAAAATGGAATCAGGGCGTGATCTCAAAACTCAGTACAAAACATAACCTTGGCGCAACACATGCGATCATTTACACGAACAAAGTATACTACGAAGGATTATTAGATCATTTCAAAAGTTATGAAATCCCCTTCCTAATAGACTGATCATTTCTTAGTCGGAAGCTGGAAACCAAGTCCGGCTGAAATCATGAATTCGTCAAGATTATTGATGCGGCTGTTATCCCCCATATACATGTGAGTAGCCGGAGTTGCTGCATACGACACATTCGCAAAAAAATGAAAGTACTTCCATACATAATATGACACTCCAGTCTGAACAATGAATGAAGGAATATATCTTGTTTTATACGGGGACACTATATAGATCCAGTCTGGATCCCCATCCAACACCCTCATTACAGAAAGCCCTGGACCAGCACCTAAAGAATAATCGAAATTGTTTTTATTCCAGTGATACTGCGCTGATAAGAAGGTGCGCATACCTCCATTTATTGCTCGAAGTCCTTCCGGAACTTTCCCATCCACAAACATGAAAGTCTCTCCCCTGAACGAAGTCTTCTTTGTCATATGATATTCCAGAAAACCTGAGATATAGAAGTTGTTTTGCTCAGATGCGAGCATGTCACTTGGTGTAATTGTTGCAGATGCTTTCAACAGTCCATCTTGTAAATACACCTCTTGTGCCTGCACACCAAAACCAATGAATAGGGCTAAAAAGAGAACTCTTACCATAGATCGCCGATTTTATAGTTAATTCCTAAATGGAAAAGCATATGGCCTTCCAAACTTGCTCCATTTTCCTCATGAAAATGTACAGCGCCACCCTCCAGCTCCGTATGGATCTCATTCCCAAGATGAACCATGTACTGTCCAACAAGCGATAGATCCAATCTTTCGGATAAATTGAAATGAACTCCCGCTCCTCCCTGCACTGCTGAGCTCCAACGCTCTAATCGGTCATTTGGATTCCTTTTCGAAACCATCTGTGTATAATCAAAACAATGTCCTGCCAGAATGTAAGGCCTTACAAAAGACGTCTGATTGGCAGTTGGATAAAAAAGTACGCTCCAGCCAATGTGATAGTCAGTTCTATTAGCGTAATCACCGATCTCACTGTTGATGTAATCAAAGAACCAGTCTGAATTGACGCGTTCCGCAAACTGAATTCGGAATTGACCTCCTACCCCTAGCCCGTTTGATTCTTCATGGTGACCGTTAAACGTGCTTAGTGTCGTTCTCACACCCAGTGAAAACATTCCTCCGTAATCCTTCTTCACGTTTAACTCTTGAGCAAACCCAATAGACGAAATCAAAGTGAAGATCAAAATGATATTCTTTCTCATAGTGCAGGTAATTGATTATATCTTATCAACGAAAGATCCGTATCGATATTACAAAAAAAATGCGGCCCTAAAGCCGCATGCTGTTAATTTGAAAATTTCTCAATCACTTCCTGAGTCACACCAGTGTTGGAGAATCCTCCATCATGATAAAGATTTTGCATCGTAACATATTTCGTCAAATCAGAGAACATCATTATACAATAGTCAGCACATGCTGATGCATCAGCATTACCTAATGGCGACATCTTCTCAGAGAAACTGATGAACTCATTAAAACCTTTAACGCCGCTACCTGCAGTTGTCATCGTTGGTGATTGCGATATCGTATTTACGCGAACATGTTTTTTTACACCATAATGATATCCAAAACTTCTCGCAATTGACTCCAAATAAGCCTTGTTATCTGCCATATCATTATAGTCTGGGAACACGCGCTGTGCTGCGATGTATGAAAGAGCAACAATAGATCCCCACTCATTCATAGCATCCATATTCATTGCAGTTTGCATTACCTTGTGAAAAGACAATGCAGATACATCAAATCCTTTCATCGTGAAGTCATAATTCTCAGAAGTATAGTGCTTTCCTTTACGAACGTTCACTGACATACCAATCGAATGCAAGATAAAATCGATCTTCCCTCCAAGAATCTCCATTGATTCAGAGATAAGCTTTTCAAGATCTTCAACACTTGTTGCATCTGCAGGTATAACTTTAGAACCAGTTTTCTCTGCAAGCCCATTGATCTCGCCCATACGCATTGCTATTGGAGCATTTGTCAACACAAATTCAGCACCTTGTTCGTGTGCTTTTTCAGCTACTTTCCAAGCGATAGATTGCTCATTCAAAGCACCGAAGATTATTCCTTTTTTTCCAGCTAATAAATTGTTTGCCATTTGTTTCAACTTTAGGTTCGCAAAGTTAGAATAATTGTCTAATTAAAGATTGATCTTTAATCCATCATAAGCGACGCGCACATTTTCGGGAAGCTCCCTTTCTATCTCTTCATGCGATTCAAACAAATGCGATATATGCGTTAGATATGCCATTTCAGGATTTACTTTTTCAATAAAGGCTAGTGCCTCTTCCAAGTTAAAATGAGAAATGTGTTCATTTTTCCGCAGCGCATTTACAACCAAAACTTTTGAACCTTTTACTTTCTCCAATTCACTTTCAGCTACGGTTTTGGCATCCGTGATATAAGTAAAATCCTTTATCCTGAAACCAAGTACAGGCATTTTATAATGCATCACTTCTACGGGTATGATCTCTTCACCACATGGCAATGTAAAAACCTTGTTTTCAATACGATTGATATTCACAACCGGAACACCAGGATACTTAACAGATTCAAAGACATAATAAAACTCCCGGATCAATGCCTCTTCTACCCTTTCAGAGCAAAAGATCTCCATATCACGTTGCTCTTTATAATTGAACGCCCTAACATCGTCCATTCCCGCCACATGATCTTTGTGCTCATGGGTGTAGAGGATTGCGCGCAAAGATTGTACATCTTCCCTTAACATCTGAGCTCGAAAATCAGGCCCTGTATCCACTACATAGTTTTCTCCATTTACCGAAAACATAATGGAAGACCGAGTTCGCTTGTCTCTTGGGTCTTGACTCTGACACACAGGACAACTACAAGCGATCACGGGAACCCCTTGCGAAGTACCAGTGCCAAGAAATGTTATTTCGAGTTCACTCATTACTCCAAATTATTTCATTTTTAAAAACTGTCGCAGAAGCACTCCCCAACCCATGATCAAAAGCACCCCGCCAATTGGAGTGACAGGACCAAGAAAGCTCAGATCAGGACTCAACACATCATTTAACGCGAGCAAATAAATAGATCCTGAAAACAATAGAATGCCTAACAAAATGAAGATCAGAAACACTCTTAACGACCCTTCGATTTTCGAGGCATTCATTGAAAGCACAAGTAACGCAAGTCCATGATAGATCTGATACCTAACTCCTACTTCATATGAAGCGACTTTTTCCGGAGTCACAACATCCTTTAAGCCGTGTGCTCCAAAAGCCCCCAAAACGATCCCGAAAACAATTAGTAAAACACTGATTATTGCTATTTGCTTATTCATTTAACTGTAAATTATAATTCAATACATCCCCCCAACCTTTCCAATGATTATAATCACCAATGGTCTCATTATGCCATATGGCGATCATGTTTCCTCCACAAATGGCAACTTCATTATAAAGTGTGCTCACTTTAGTCTTGGCCTCCTCTATCGATAGTTTCATGTACTCATTCAACGTTCCATCCATGTACGTGAAAGGATAGATTCTCAACGTTGTGATCTGTTCCTTTTGAAGATCAAACCATAAAAAAGGCTTCGCAGTGCCTGCTCGAAACCCGCAGTGGCCGGCATAACCCATTGAATAATCATTGATTATTCCTGCTGCAATAAGCGCTCGGTAAGATTCAGGGATTGAAAATCGTAAAAAATGAAATCTGGAATGAACTACTTGATCATTCATCACCTTTTCTAACCGCAGTTTTTCTCCTAAGATTCTACTTGTGTTGTTAAATGAGCTATAGCTTGGATGAAGACCGACAGTCGTCAACTGATTGATCTCAAATATCAATTTGCTATGCTGGGACTCATAAATATTTACATTTCTATCGTACTTAGAATCACCTCCACTCAACCAAAAGACCATTGTACTCGGGAATTGACGGGCAATTTCTTTTATCCTATCGTATGTGTCATATGGATCGCGCGCACCTTTTTTAACAAGGGATCTTTCTTCAATCCGCTTTTTATCTCTTTTCAGAATATCTCTCACTTGCGATCCCATCTTCCGTATACCCGTTTTTAGCTTATAGGCATAAACATTGTCTATATCGAAAGTCGGTGAAACAGTGACTGTATTATCACATTGATGCGCCGGATAAACAGAAAGAACAATCGCTCTTGCCAAGCGATCTACAACTGCTTTCTCAAGCACTCCAAACTTGTATTGACTCGAGTTTTTAAACTCAAACCGGCCATGTTTATCTCTTTCCGAGACTAGATACTCTTCGTACCTACTTAGGATATAAAACACAGTGGCAACGGGATCTTGCTTGCCATTGATCTCATAGGAGAACTCTTCGAAACACTCACCATTATTTAGCTGATATTCCTTAATTCCAGTTTCATAAAGGAGATCTGCGACATCAAAAGAACCTCTGTCTGAACGTGTGTAATTGAGATCTGCGTCATCATCAAGCACGAATTGATAGGCAATACTATTGCTCAAGAAAATAAAATCGAAAGTATATCTGATTCTTTCCGTTATTTCCTCAACCGCAACTTTGATCATTACACCACCTCCTCGATTATTTTTTCACAGATGAATTCTGCCGCTTTACCGTCTCCATAAAACGTAGGATAAGTAAAATCAGTCTTATTCATCAGCTTTCCTGTAGCTTCCAAAATACGGTCGTATTGATAATCTGCAAGTATTGCATTTCCGTTTTTGACAATTTCTATCCATTCCGTCTGTGGACGTAAAATGACACACGGCTTTTTGAAGAAAAATGATTCTTTCTGCAAACCGCCACTGTCCGTCATAATCAACCTTGCTCCTTTCTCTAGCTTAATAATATCAAGGAATCCAGCGGGTGGTATGATCTTTAGAAGGTCGCTATTTTCAATTCTTTGGCGCAACACATCACTAAGATTGCTCTCCATCTTATTTCTTGTTCTTGGGTGCAATGGAAGCACAATCTTTAAGCCGTACTTTT
>JBMSGX010000123.1:0-7065 GCA_049416285.1 Crocinitomicaceae bacterium
ACGTGCAGCCTATGGAACTTTGGACAGTAGACATGAAGAAGTTATGGTATTCCCTTCATTCATTAGACAATTTGGAGACATTCCTTACGTTGAAGGATCTGTTGGGATTGAAAATATTCTCAAGGTTGGTCGTGTTGATCTATTCTGGAGAATGACACACAGAATACCTGGTCAAAGTCCACTTGGAATAAGATTTAGATACTACATCAATTTTTAATTATGAAGTTACACACTAGCAATATTTGCAAAACATATAAAGGTCGAGATGTAGTTAAGAATGTGTCGATTGATGTGAAACAGGGAGAGATCGTTGGTTTGTTAGGCCCAAATGGAGCGGGTAAAACAACATCCTTCTATATGATCGTTGGATTGGTAAAACCAGATTCTGGGTCGGTGTATTTAGATGACATGGACATCACGACTATGCCAATGTATAAACGCTCTCAGTATGGAATTGGTTATTTACCTCAGGAGGTATCTGTTTTTCGCAAATTGAGTGTTGAAGACAACATTATGGCTATCCTCGAAATGACCAATCTTTCAAAAGAAGAGAGACACCATAGACTAGAAAAGCTTATTAGTGAATTCGGATTAAATCACGTTCGAAAGAATTTAGGAAACAGGCTTTCCGGAGGTGAGAAAAGAAGAACAGAGATTGCCAGAGCATTAGCTACCGATCCCAAATTCGTTCTATTGGATGAACCTTTCGCCGGGGTAGACCCGATCTCAATTGAAGATATCCAAAGCATAGTCGCTGACCTCAAGAAACGCAACATAGGAATCTTGATCACAGATCATAATGTACAAGAAACGCTCTCGATTACAGATCGAGCGTACCTTCTCTTTGAGGGTAGTATACTTAAGTCCGGAACTGCAGAGGAATTAGCTAATGACGAACAAGTGCGTAAGGTGTATTTAGGTCAAAATTTCGAATTAAGGAGTAAATAGTTTTAAATCCGCAGGAAAAAGAATAATTTAGCACAACTCTAACCGAGTCAATTTTAAAGCATTATGAAACTAAAAGGCTTATTTTTTGCTCTACTTCTAGCAGGAGTTGGATTTTCTTCATGTAAGAAAAAGTGTGTGATCGAAAAAGAGAACACTGATATGGGAGCAATTATTTCTGAATCTTCCACCGGAGAAGACGTAGTTGTTTACCATTCTGGATACAAGCCAGCAAGTTTATCCAACCATTACACAGCCTCTCATCCATACGCCGATCACATTGAGGTAAGCTTTGATGGAGGCCAAACTAGAGGCCCTTTAAACTGGTCACAGTATCATGTACTTACTAATCCTGTCACTACAACTTGCGAAGCTAAAATCGATAGAGAGGTAGCATTCAATTCTGCAGCTCAAACTGTTACTTATAAAGTAAGCGTTACGAATTGCTCAAATTGTGATCAAAAGTATTTTGCAGAAAACTACGTACTGGTCCCAGCTATACCGAATGGTTACACAGTTCTCTATGACTTAAGCTACACTGAGGTTGACTAAAGAGTCGAATTTATATAAAGTGATTCCCGCTCGAATGAGTGGGATTTTTTTTGACATGAAAAAAGGCCAACCTTTTGGATTGACCTTGATTCGCTTAGAGATTTTCTGCTAAACTTATGACGGAAGATCTGATTTCTTGATCTCTACGCTTCCGCTTTTATTTCCATAAGCATCACAGTGTCCGCTTGAGCTTTTGCAAGAAGCAAGAACAACTGCGAACATCATCGCCATAAGTGTCAAGGCCATTAGTTTTTTCATGTCGTCTGTTTTAAATTTCTTAAGGTTTGTTTGTTGCGAGTCAACAATATAACGACAAAACTACGATTAATTACACAATTTCTAAAAAAATGTTTTCCACAACGACCTGGCAATAAGCATAATTAACGGGATTTATTTACGTTTGTGAACGTATGAGATTCCTTCAGTCAATTTTATTTTTACTTCTGTTAAAGTACTCCTTCTCCCAGGAAATAGAAGTTAAGTATAATATTGAAGGAATTGAAAATATTGAAAATTCTTTAGAGACCAAATTCAAAGATTCGATAGCATTAAAGCAATATTTGAGTGTGCTTCAAAAAAATGCTTGGGAGGCAAACTATTTAGAGTTTTCAATCGATAAGGTAGGTTCACAAAATGGCAAAATTCTTATCAAAGGCGAAATTGGAAAACACTATGAAAACATCCAATTAAATCTTGAGGAAAGGGAATATGATTTTCTGAAGCGCAAGGTTTCTCATCATAAAGATGAAATTTGGATTAGTAAATTAGCTCCTTCCAATATCAATAAGCGAATCAACGCTATCGTCAATATCTACGCGGATAATGGTTACCCTTTTTGTAATGTTGAAATTGAGAACATTCAAATTCGAGATGATTCATTTCAAGGTAGCTTAATTATCGAAAGAGGAGTTCTAACCACATGGAAGAAAATCCATATTAAGGGAGATTCGAGTTTAAATTCTAGGTTCATTCAAAGCCTTATCAACATAAAAGAAGATGACCTTTATAATGAAACAGAAATTCAAAACATATCCTCAGTTATCAATAGTACACCATATCTCTCAGAGCTATCTGCACCGGAAATACTTTTCACCAAAGATGGCGCCGAGCTATATCTTTACTTGGAGAATTCACCAAGAAGCTCTATAAATGGAATCATTGGTTTTCAGCCCGATCCAATTTCAGGAAGATTAAATTTCACTGGAGATGTGCGACTGAATCTTTTGAATGTCTTGAAACACGGAGAAAAACTAAACCTTAATTGGCAGAGTGTTGCTCAACAAACGCAATCATTGAATAGCGCAATTGCCTATCCTTACTTATTTAATACCCCTTTCGGTGTTGAAGGAAAATTTAATCTATATAAACGAGACTCAAGTTTTTTGGAAACATTCACACGCGCCGGATTAACCTACAACTTAAAGCCCAACTGGAATATAAGTGTTTTCTATGCCAGAAATAGCTCAAATTTATTGAGTGGAACATATCAACAAGACGACAGAAGTACAGTTCGCACTAATGCTTATGGTATAGGTTCTGAAAATATCCAATTAGATTATCTTCCAAATCCATCAAAAGGCTATTATTTTGAGGCGAATGTACAAGGCGGTATTCGTAGCTTTCAATCCAATGACACTTTACCTGAAGAGAAAGACCAAACATTGCGCTCGGAAATAAAATTCGGCACGTTTATCCCGATCACCCCAAGACATGTTTTACGCTTTGAGAATCAATCTGCCTTCTATTTCGCAGAGGAGATCTTCAGCAATGAACTTTATCGTTTTGGTGGACTGCTAGAACAACGTGGATTCAACGAAGACGAATTATTAGCTTCATCTCGAACCACCTTCACTGCTGAATACAGGTTCCTTCTCGATAAAAATTCAAATGTCTTCGCTTTCTATGATCTTTCCTGGTATGAAAGCAAAACAATTAATTACGTTCGTGATATCCCCATGGGAGCAGGACTTGGATTGTCATTTAGCAGCAATGTCGGAGTTTTCAATCTAGCATACGCAATAGGAAAACAACAAGATAATGGGTTCCAGCTAGCAAACAGTAAAATCCACTTTGGGTATACAGCCTTATTTTAGAACTACTTAATACTTCTGACGAAGATTATCGCGTATCTCACGCATGAAATCAGATGCGTAAACAAATGAGCTGATCTCCTCATTATCCGTTGTTAAAATGGATTGTTTATCTCCTTGCCACCAGTTTTGTCCTTTGTGAATAAAAAGAATATTGTCCCCGATTTCCATAACTGAGTTCATGTCGTGAGTAACGACTACTGTTGTAATACCATATTCATAGGTTATATCACGAATAAGGTTATCAATAACAATTGCTGTTTTGGGATCAAGACCCGAGTTTGGCTCATCACAAAAAAGATACTTCGGATTCATCGCAATTGCCCTCGCAATGGCAATACGTTTTTGCATTCCTCCACTACATTCAGCAGGATACAAATGATTTGTATTGTCTAAGTTTACTTTTGACAAACAAAAGTTTACTCTTTCCCGTTTCTCTTCAGAAGACATCTTTGTAAACATGGTAAGAGGAAACATGACATTTTGTTCTACCGTCATTGAATCAAACAAAGCCGAACCTTGAAAAAGCATTCCAATTTCCTTTCTTATGGACACCCTTTCCTTATGATTCATTTCAGTAAAGTTTTGACCTTCATATAATACATGACCCATCTCCGGATGATGAAGTCCCACTATACACTTAGCCAAAACAGATTTTCCCGAACCAGATTGACCAATGATCAAATTCACTTTACCAGTTTCAAACTTCGTGTTGATGTCATGAAGAACGTGATGATCCCCAAATGTCTTATTGATGTTCTTAACTTCAATCATAATAAGATCAATTTGGTTAGAACGAAGTTGAAAATAAGAATCGCAATACTACTAGTTACTACTGCCCGCGTAGCAGACTTACCAACTTCAACCGCTCCTAATTTTGTATAATAACCGTAATACGATGCAATCGAAACAATTAAAAATGCAAAAACAACAGTTTTAGTAAGAGCATAAGTAATATTGCTAATTTCAAAAAATGATCTTACTCCGAAGATATAAGTTTCCGTACTTGAAAGTCCCGAAAGTACAACAGCAATCCACCCCCCTACTAAACTCAACCCCATTGAGAAAACAATTAAAACAGGAAAGAACAAAACTGCTCCTAGAATCTTAGGTAAAACTAGGTAACCTAAACTATTAACACCCATAATTTCCAAAGCATCGATCTGCTCTGTTGTTTTCATTGTTCCTATCTCGGAGGCAATATTTGAACCAACCTTTCCTGCAAGAATCAATGAAATAATTGTTGGTGAGAACTCCAGAATTGTACTTGAACGTGTAATGTACCCAATTGTGTATTCTGGCAGCCATGGCGAATCCATGTTCGATGCAGTTTGTAAGGCAACTACCGCCCCCATGAATACAGACATTATTGCAACTATCATTAAAGAATTAAGACCTATGTGATCAATTTCCTCAAATAATCGCCTTCGAAATACGGACCATTTTTCTGGCTTGGAAAAAACAGTCCAAAGCATTCTGGAGTATTTACCAATATGTCCAATTAGTTGCAACATAAAGCGCTAATTTAATGGTAATTTCCATGATTACAACTGCAGAATATTGAATTCATTCCATATTCATGTCTTTATAACTAAATTCGAATTGTGGTAAAGCACAGATATGCCATACTAAATAAATATTTACCTAAGGAGTTTGTTCCCATAGTAGCAGACTTATTAGATGAATATCCGGTTAAATTCAAAATTGTCAAACCAAGAAAAACTAAACTTGGTGACTTTAAATTTGATCCGAAATCAAGCGAATATCAAATTACTATCAATGGAGACCTCAATCCTTATTCATTTCTGATTACTACTCTTCACGAGTTCGCACACCTCATTTGTCATAAAAACCATGGGAATAAAGTTCCCCCGCACGGGAAGGAATGGAAGAATCACTTTAACGAAATTCTACAGCCCATTATTCATTCCGAACATACCCCTGTCGATATAAGAAGAGCGCTGCATAAATCGGTTCACAAGATAAAAGCTTCATCCTGCACGGATATTGAATTAAACCGTGCTCTTGCCTCTTTGGATCCAGATGATGGAACGGTCACCCTCGAAAAACTAGCTCCGGACACAACATTTTTACTGAACGGTCGTACATTCAGGAAAGGCTCACTCCGAAGAACACGTTATCTTTGTATGGAGCCGGAGACGGGTAAACAGTATCTGATTAACAAACTATCTAAAGTAGAACTAATAGAACGTGGAGAATAATAATTACGGAATAATCATGGCAGGTGGAATCGGATCTAGATTCTGGCCATTGTCTACAGAACAAAACCCAAAGCAGTTTCTTGATTTTTTGGGGACAGGGAAGTCATTAATTCAAATGACTTTTGAGAGACTCTTAAGTTTTATACCGGCCGAGCAAATTTATATCTTGACAAATGAATCGTACAAGGCCCAGGTTCTGGAACAGTTACCTTCGATTAGTGCTGCTCAAGTTCTGTGTGAACCAATGCGTAAAAACACAGCACCATGCATTGCTTATGCAGCTGGTAAACTTTACAACCTGAATAGGGATGCCAATTTAATTGTGACTCCTTCCGATCATCTAGTACTTCAGGAGGATCGATTTGCATTAACTGTAAATAAAGGAATTGAAGCCGCTGAAAGCGGTGACATTGTAACAATCGGGATAAAACCAACAAGACCTGACACAGGTTATGGATACATTGAATTTGGCGAAGGATCAAACACAACTCCAAATTCGATTCATAAAGTGACGCAATTTAGAGAGAAGCCTGATTTAGACAAAGCAAAAGAATTTGTTGCCGCTGGAAACTTCTACTGGAATGCTGGAGTATTCATCTGGAAGGCAAAAACAATTATCGATTCATTGGCAAGTTATGAGCCTGATGTTCACAGTTTGTTTACAGCAGATCTTTCGAAGTACAACACTGATCAAGAACAGAACTTTGTTAACCAATGTTTTGCCGATACAAAAGACATTTCTATCGATTATGCGATCATGGAAAAGGCGGATAATATACAAGTTATTCTAGCCGACTTCGACTGGTCCGATCTGGGAACATGGGGAAGCCTGTATGCTCATCTCGATAAAGACAGTGAAGGCAATTCAGTTCAAGGAAATAACGTGAAGCTATTCAACTCAAAGAATACGCTTATTAAAGTTGAGGATGGAACAGAAGCCGTTATCGACAGCTTGGATGGATATATCGTTGTTCAGTCAGAAAACAGGCTTATGATCCTGAAGAATGAAAATGAACAGGAGCTGAAGAATTTCTTAAAATAAAAAAGGGGGCGCTTGCCCCCCTTTTTACTTATCTCTTACCACTTAGTATCTGTTCAGCCTCCCATTCACGATAGAGGTCAAAATAACTCTGTGTTTCCATCACAACAACACCGCCAAGTGTATCGCCATATTTGGCAGGTAAGCCTCCAGTATACACCATCATTCTCCCGATAGATACCGATGGTACATTGGATACCTCGTTAGATTTAATTCC
>JBMSGX010000124.1:0-6976 GCA_049416285.1 Crocinitomicaceae bacterium
AAAGGGTTCTGATGGAGGTCACAACGGATTGAAAGATATCCAGGCGGTATTGAATTCAGGGCAATACGCTAGATTGCGATTTGGTGTTGGGAATGATTTTCATCCAGGACGACAGTCCGATTATGTCCTTGGAGAGTGGAATTCAGAAGAACAGGCAGCGCTTCCGGAGAGAATAGACACTTCTATGGAATTCATCAAGGGATTTGCTACGATCGGTCTTGCACGTACCATGTCAAGCTGGAATAACAAGTAAGCCCATTTTATCTAGGATTGAGTAAGAACTTATAGGTTTCTTGCTATTTTTGTCTTTCAAAATTCAATCGAATGAAGAGAGAGAAAATAGCAGATGTTCTCAAAAGTGAGAAGGTAGGAAGTGATGTACTTGTAAAAGGATGGGTAAGAGCCTTTAGAAGTAACCGTTTTATTCAGATCAATGATGGATCAACCATCAATAATATCCAGGCGGTAATTGACTTTGAGAATTTCGATGAAAATCTATTAAAAAAGATCACTGTTGCCTCTGCTGTAGCCGTGAAAGGAAAGTTGGTTGAGTCACAAGGTTCTGGACAAAGTGTTGAGATCCAGGTGGAAGAAGTTCAGGTCTTAGGTGAGGCGCATCCGGATGATGTTCAGAAAACAGTGATGCAACCTAAAAAGCACTCGCTCGAATTCCTAAGAGAACAGGCGCATTTGCGTTTTAGAACAAATACATTTGGAGCTGTTTTTAGAATTAGACACGCTGTTGCTTATGCAATCCACAAGTACTTTAACGATCAAGGATTCTATTATTTGCACACACCGATCATTACGGGTTCTGACGCCGAAGGTGCAGGTGAAATGTTCAGAGTAACAACATTGGATCCGGTGAACCCACCGATGAATGAAAATGGTGAGGTAGATTACAAAGAAGACTTTTTTGGAAAGGCCGTGAACTTAACAGTGAGTGGTCAGTTGGAAGCAGAATTGGGAGCATTGGCCCTGGGACAAGTGTATACTTTTGGTCCTACGTTCCGTGCGGAAAATTCAAACACATCTAGACACCTTGCAGAGTTCTGGATGATCGAACCTGAAGTGGCGTTCAACGACTTGAAGGATAACATGGATCTTACGGAAGGTTTCTTGAAATACATCGTGAACTATGTGTTGGAAAACTGTGCAGACGACTTACAGTTCCTTAACGCAAGAGAAGAGAAAGAACAACAGGCGAAACCTGCCGCACAAAGGAATGAGCTTGGGTTGATCGATAGATTGAAGTTTGTTGCAGAAAATGATTTCAAACGATTGACGTATACCGAGGCAATAGAGGTTTTGAGAAATTCCAAGCCTTACAAGAAGAAGAAATTCCAATACGATGTAGAATGGGGAATTGATCTGCAGAGCGAGCATGAGCGTTACCTTGTTGAGAAGGAGTTTAAATGCCCTGTGATCTTAACGGATTACCCTTCTGAGATCAAAGCATTCTACATGCGACAGAATGACGATGACAAAACAGTAGCCGCGATGGATGTTTTATTCCCGGGTATTGGAGAGATCGTAGGAGGATCGCAACGTGAGGAGAGATTGGAGATGCTTAAGAAGAAATGTGGTGACTTCAATATACCGGAAGAAGAGTTATGGTGGTACCTGGATACAAGGAAGTTTGGTACTGTTCCACATGCCGGATTTGGACTGGGATTTGAACGTATGGTGATGTTCGTAACGGGCATGACAAACATCCGTGATGTGATCCCATTCCCGCGTACACCACAAAATGCAGAGTTTTAGCACGGTATTTGGATAAAAAGAATTAAATTCAGTAAAACGACCCACTTACTATGGCGCTAAAGCAACATCAAATACAGAAACTTGAACAGCGACTGTCTCCTCAGCAGATTCAGTTAATGAAGTTGTTGCAGGTGCCTACGATGGAGCTTGATCAGCGCATTAAACAGGAGATCGAAGAAAACCCTGCGTTAGAAGAAGGTGCTGAAGCTGCCGAAGATGAATTTGAGCAGCAGGAAGAGGATTACGGAGACGAGACAGAAGACTTCGATATTGATGATTACATCAGTGACGATGCAGACTATAAAACGTATGCGAACAACTCGAGTAAAGACGATGACGATAAGGTGATCCCTTTTTCTGGTTCAGCTACATTTCACGAGCGTCTTTCACAGCAATTGTACATGCTTGACTTAACCGATGATCAGTATGTGATCGCCGATACGTTAATTGGAAACTTTGACGAGTCGGGTTACTTGAACAGGGATATAGAAGCGATTGTAGATGACATGGCTTTTTCCATGAATATTTCAACGACTGAGGAAGAGATCGAGGAGGTCTTGTTGAAACTTCAGGAGATGGATCCGGCCGGGGTTGGAGCACGTGATCTTCAGGAATGTTTATTGATTCAGATCCGCAGAAAGCAGGACGGTGACATCACCAAGTTCACCGCGAAAAAAATATTGGAAGATCATTTCGAGGAGTTTACTAAGAAGCACTACAAAAAGATCATCAAAGATCTTGAAGTGGACGAGAATGACCTGAAAGAAGCCATCGATGAGATCGTGAAGCTGAATCCAAAACCTGGAGGTTCGATGAAAGAATCTGCCAGTAATTTCCAGCAGGTGATTCCTGATTTTATGGTCATGGAAAACGAAGGCGAGCTTACGCTAACCTTGAATGGACGTAATGCACCTGAATTGCGCGTGAATAAAGAGTATAAAACAATGCTGAAGAATTACGCGGATGGTGCTAAATCTACGAAGTCTGATAAGGAGGCACTTACATTTGTAAAGCAAAAGCTTGATGGAGCGAAATGGTTCATCGATGCCATTAAACAGCGTCAGAACACCTTGTTGACGACGATGCAGGCAATCATGGAATACCAGAAAGAGTATTTTCTTTCAGGTGATGATGCGAATCTGCGTCCGATGATCTTGAAGGATATTGCTGAGAAAGTAAATCTTGACATCTCAACGATTTCGAGAGTTGCAAACAGTAAATACGTTCAAACAAACTATGGGATATTCCCATTGAAATATTTCTTCTCTGAATCAATGTCGAAAGATTCTGGTGAGGAAGTGTCAACGAGAGAAGTTAAACGTATCCTGCAGGATGCGGTAGAAGGTGAAGATAAGCGCAAACCACTTACTGACGAGAAGTTAATGAATCTACTGAAAGAAAAAGGGTATTCAATTGCGCGTAGAACAGTTGCCAAATACAGAGAACAACTAAATATTCCTGTTGCGAGATTGCGTAAAGAGCTGTGATGGAAACAGTAGCAAAGATCATTTCCTGGCTATTCCTTCCGTTATTCATGCCAATGTATGCCTTGATCGCATTACTTTTTTTACCGTCAGAAAATCCATATTGTTTTTATTACGACTGTTTGTACATGTTGACGGAGCCAGCAAAATGGGCACTCATTTATATGTTCTCGATCTTCTTAGTTGTCGCACCGGGCTTATCGTTCATAATAATGTATCGTTGGAATATGATCTCAACGATAGAAATGGATGACAAGGGTGAAAGACCCTTGCCGATCCTCGTAATGTTGATGTACTCAGTCGTATTATATCTGGCAATGCTTTGGGTAGCTCCTGCGCAAATATCGCGCTTCATTTTATCATTCCCGCTGTCAGGTGTTTTTGTTGTGATCGCTTTCTATTTCTTGAACAAGTGGAAAAAGATCTCCATTCACGCTGCTGGAGCAGGTATTGCAACTGGATTTATTTTAGCATATACATTATTACATCCGTTTTATGCAATCACATTATTGAGCGTTTTTGTTGCGCTATCAGGCCTGGTTATGAGCGCAAGGGTGTATTTAATGAAACACTCACTTTTTGAAGTCACAGTTGGGTGGCTCACAGGGCTTTTTATTACTTTTATAACAGTCCTGCTCTACCCATAACGGCAGGGTTTTTGCACTGAAATGAAAAAACAAGGAAAATGAAGAATTCTCACTATTTAGTTTTTGGCTTTGCGCTAATGATTCTTGCTGCCTGTGGCACGGTGAATGAAAAGAACAAAGGAAAGGGGTTTAACCTGTTCTCAGTAGAGCAAGACAAGCAATTGGGTGCCCAAGTAGCGGCTGAGATCGATGCAGATACGCAGCAATTCCCATTGTTAGATTCTGTAAAATATGCTTCGGTATATTCATATGTATACAAAGTAAGAGACAAGATCCTTAATACGGGAAAAGTTGATTTCAAAGATGACTTTAATTGGAGATTGCGCATCATTCATGACGATAGCACATTGAATGCCTTCTGTACACCAGGAGGTTATATTTACATCTACACGGGGATTTTAAAGTTCCTTGATTCGGAAGATGAGTTTGCAGGTGTTCTTGCACATGAGATCGCACATGCTGATATGCGTCACTCAACACGTCAGATGACAACACAATTCGGAATGCAAATATTACTCGATGTATTAGCTGGTGATGCGATGGCATTAAAGCAAGTTACGGGAGCATTAGTTGGACTGAAGTTTTCCAGAAAACACGAAACCGAAGCCGATGAAAAATCCGTAGAATACCTTTGTCCAACAGATTATAACGCCGCAGGAGGAGCAGGATTCTTTATTAAGATCCAGGAAATGGGAGGTGGTTCTCCACCGGAGTTCTTGAGTACGCACCCTGATCCGGAAAACAGAATTGAAAACTTCCAAACCAACGCCATCACAAGTGGATGTCAGGGTGATAAGACGTATGAGACTGAATTTAAAGCAATGGTTGCGACATTGCCATAAACATCAATTTCTTTACTATCTTAAACCGGTAAACCAACCTCTATGAAGTCTAAAAGAACGTCCTTAAGCGACATCGCGAAGGCGCTTAATGTATCGAAAGCTACTGTTTCATTCGTATTGAATGAGAAGGGTGATCAGTTCAATATAAGTAAAGAGAAACAAAAACTCATCAAGGAGAAAGCCAAGGAAATGCAGTATGTTCCTAATTTCTTCGCGAAAAGCTTACGTCAGGGCCAAACGAACACAATTGGGTTGGTGCTCGCGGATATTTCGAATCCGTTTTATGCGGAGCTCTGCAAATACATTCAAGAAGAACTTCATAATTCTGGATACAATACGATCATCGTCAATACGAATGATGATATGGAGTTGGAAAAGGATCTAATGCGTTCTTTGATCCAGAGGAATATAGATGGGATCATTATAGCTCCGATCAACGATATCAAAGACTTGATTCCTATTCTACATGAAACGCATATTCCGGTTGTCTTTGCTGATAGACCTGGAGATGAAAACGCAGATTTTGTAGGGGTGGATAACAAACAGGAAGCGAAGAAACTGATCAGTGCATTTTCTTCTAAGCCGAAAAAACTCGCAATTTTAGCTCAGGAGCCAACAGATGTGATCACTATCAAGGAGCGTGTACAAGGAGCTCGAGAAGAATGTGAACGTTTAGGTATCGAACACAAATATGTCAAGATCTCTATCGACAGTGATGATGTGAAGAATCAGATCGATGCGTTGATCAAAGACGGATATGATTCATTCTTATCTTTAAATATCCATTGTTCATTTAAGTGCATTGCGGCACTGAATAAATTAGGCGTCGTTATTCCTGAAGAAGCGCGCATGATCTCGTTCGATGACAGTGATATGTTCGAATATGTGAACCCTCCGATCTCAGCTTTAAGACAACCTGTTTCGGAAATAGGTATTCAAACTGCAGATAGGATGAGATCTAGATTGAAAGAATCTAAAGAACCGGGAACACACAAATTGCTTGAGTGTGATTTCATTGCGAGAAAGTCACACTAAAAGTTCTATTCTGCGATCTGAATATAAACTTCATCACCGCGCTTAACTACATTAACAACTTCGTGACTGCGAAGTCCTTTGATGGATTTATCCCATTGCTTATTCGAAAGCCCGGTCATACCTTTAAGTGCATTTAGATCCATCATCCCCTCTTTCGAAAGTAGATCGTAAACCATCTTTTCGTTATCCGTAAGTTCTGGCCCTTTCTTCTCGAACTTTTCTGGTTTCATTTGAGGGAAGAATAAAACTTCCTGGATAGATGCGTTGTCCGTTAAGAACATGATTAGACGGTCAATACCTATTCCCAATCCTGACGTTGGTGGCATACCGTATTCTAGCGCTCTAAGGAAGTCCTGATCGATGAACATCGCCTCGTCGTCACCTTTTTCTGAAAGCTTCAGTTGATCTTCGAAACGCTCACGTTGATCGATCGGGTCGTTAAGCTCAGAGTAAGCGTTCGCTACCTCTTTACCACATACCATCAATTCAAAACGCTCCGTTAATTCAGGGTTCTCTCTGTGCTCTTTACAAAGCGGAGACATCTCTTTCGGGTAGTCAATGATAAATGTTGGTTGGATATAATTTCCTTCACACTTTTCACCGAAGATCTCATCAATAAGCTTTCCTTTACCCATAGTTTCGTCAACAGCAATTCCATTCGAATTACACCAGCTTTTCAATTCTTCTTCTGATTTCCCGTCGATATCGAATCCAGTATGATCTATGATCGCCTGACGCATTGTTACTCGCTTATATGGAGCCTTAAAATTGATCTTGTGCTCACCGAACTGCGCTTCAGGAGTACCGTTAACTTCGATAGCTACGTGCTCTAAAAGCTGCTCTGTGAAATCCATCATCCAGTTATAGTCTTTGTAAGACACATAGATCTCCATCGCTGTGAACTCAGGATTATGTGTTCTGTCCATCCCCTCATTTCTGAAGTTTTTCGAGAACTCATATACTCCGTCAAACCCACCAACGATCAAACGTTTCAAGTAAAGCTCGTTTGCAATTCGCATGTACAGTGGAATATCCAATGCGTTGTGGTGCGTAACAAACGGTCTCGCTGCAGCACCTCCTGGAATTGGCTGAAGGATTGGTGTCTCAACTTCAAGATATCCTCTCGCATTAAAGAAATCACGCATTGCGTTGAACAGTTTTGTTCTTTTTACAAAAACTTCTTTGACACGTGGATTCACAACTA
>JBMSGX010000125.1:0-6957 GCA_049416285.1 Crocinitomicaceae bacterium
TCTTTGGAAGAATGCGTTAAACAAAGTACGTTGGAAGGTTTTGATTTCATTACAGCAGGACCGATTCCACCAAATCCTTCTGAACTGATATTGAGTCAGAGCTTCAAGGAAATCGTTGAGTCTCTTAAAGGAAAGTATGATGTTATCATTATTGATAATCCGCCTGTTGGACTAGTATCAGATGGAGTAAAAAACCTTACGGAGGCTGACATTCCTATTTATGTCTTTAAATCACATTATTCGAAGCGAAACTTTGTGAATCGTGTGCGTGAACTTTTCGAGATGCAACAGCTCAAGAATCTCAATGTAATTTTGAATGGAGTTCAGATTTCGAAACGAACAGGTTACGGTTATGGCTATGGTTATGGTTATGGCTACGGAGGTTATGTGGAGGAGGAGGATCCAACAGTTGGAAATAATAAAGGGATTTTCAGAAGATTATTTAAAAAGAAGTAAATGAACATTATCAAACCCGAAATAGAAGGATTACTCATTTTAACGCCTCGTGTATTTGGGGATGAAAGGGGAACTTTTATGGAAAGTTTCAATCAGCAGAAATTTGATGAAGCCGTCGGTAGAAAGGTAAATTTCGTTCAAGACAATCAATCCATCAGTAAGAAAGGGGTTTTGCGAGGGTTGCATTTTCAATCGCCACCATTTGCTCAGGGTAAACTCGTACGCGTCATTAAAGGCGCTGTTATAGATATTGCCGTAGATATTAGAAAGAACTCACCAACATATGGAGACTATGTTGCTGTTGAATTAACTGCTGAAAATAATGAGCAATTCTGGATACCAGAAGGCTTTGCACATGGGTTTGTAGCGTTGAAAGATGAAACAACATTCTTGTATAAATGCACTAATTACTACGCTCCTCAAAGTGAGGGAACTTTGTTATGGAATGATCCCACTTTAAATATAGATTGGGGAATTTCCGATCCGATAATCTCTGAAAAAGATGCTATAGGTCAAGAATTTAGTAACTTCGTATCTGATTTTTAAAGCGCTGTGTTAACGTTCAAGATTCTTCAAATTCTTGGTTTTGCGGCGGGAGGATTGATTACAGCCTTGGTCTGTAATACCCTACTACTACGATTCGCCCATTCCTTAGGTATAAGGAATAAGAATGATGTGGTTATCCGTTGGAGCAATGAGTCAAAACCTTCTTTGGGAGGTGTGAGTTTCTTTGTCGTATTCGGATTTGCGGCTATTTGCTTCTCTATACTTTTCGATGAGGTTAATATTTTTCAAAACAAACAGTTCGTTGGATTGTTCGTGGGTGGCGCATTGGCTTTTGCAATGGGTTTGGCGGATGATGCCTATAATACACGACCATTCCTTAAGCTTTCAATTCAAATACTTTGCGGCGTATTAATGGTTTTCACTGATACTACCATTAACCTGTTCCATGAACCTATATTGGACGCGGTATTCACAGTACTTTGGGTTGTGGTGATCATGAACTCTTTGAATATGCTTGATAATATGGATGGGATTACCGGTACCACAGTCATGTTTATTCTGGCTTCATGTCTATTTGCTGGTTGGATGGTGTTTGAGTTTAACACTAATATTTGGACATTATTGAACGTTGCGGTGATAGGCGGAGTAATTGGTTTTTTAACCATGAATATTCATCCTTCGAAATTATTCATGGGTGATGCTGGATCCCAGTTTATTGGATTTTTCGTTGCATTTTACGGTGTCAAATTTTTATGGGGTGTTAGTGCTGATACTATGTCTCCATCTTGGTTAGGAATGTGTATCGCCCTGGTAGCATTTACGCCGGCAGCAGTGGATACACTCACAGTTGTTATCAATAGATTGAAAAAGGGAAAATCGCCGCTTGTCGGGGGAAAGGACCATACAACACACCACTTAGTTTATGCAGGCTTTAACGATTTTAAAGTTTGGCTAGTGTTTTTGTTGGTTGGGTTTATTGCTTTACTACTGACTTTAGCAATGGTTAATTTAGTAGTAATAAAGGCTTATCTACCGGTCGTTTTCTTTCCTGCGTACACGATTTTTGTATTTATTCTGCTTTACAGGAATACGATCAAATACAAAGAACCTGAAAGATAGATCGAACTAATTTCTGAACCTTTTTTGGTAACTTCACGCTATCCAAAAGTTTAGTCTTAGATGCGGGATCCCGAAGACAATATTGAAGTATACGGCGCCAGGGTACACAACCTAAAAAACGTCGATTTAACCATTCCTAGAAATAAGCTAGTGGTCTTTACTGGTTTAAGTGGGAGCGGGAAGTCTTCATTGGCTTTTGATACCATTTTTGCAGAAGGTCAGCGACGCTATATTGAAACTTTTAATGCTTATGCAAGACAGTTTCTAGGTGGACTTGAAAGACCAGACGTGGACAAGATCGAAGGGTTGAGTCCGGTGATTTCAATTGAGCAAAAAACGGTTTCCAGATCAGCGCGTTCAACTGTAGGTACGATCACGGAGGTATATGATTTTATGCGTTTGTTGTATGCAAGAGCAAGTACAGCATATTCCTTTAAGACGGATGAGGAAATGGTCAAGTACAGTGATCAGCAAATTGTTGATCTGGTATTACAGCATTTCAATGATAAGAAGGTGATCGTGTTGTCTCCCAAGATCAAGGGGCGCAAAGGGCATTACAGAGAATTGTTCGAGCAGATCCAACGTATGGGGTTCACAAAAGTGAGAGTTGATGGCGAACTGTTGGATATCAAAAAAGGAATGAAGCTGGATCGATATAAGATCCATGACATTGATATAGTAATTGATCGTTTGAAGGTTTCAGATAAGGATGATAAGCGTATTTACGATGCAGTAGTTTTGGCTATGAAATACGGTTCTGGAGCGATGATGATCATGGACCACGATTCGGGGGAGGTAAGACATTTTAGTCGATCATTGATGTGTCCAACAACAGGGATTAGCTATCCTGAGCCGGAACCTAACTTGTTCTCATTCAATTCACCTTATGGTGCTTGTAAGAACTGTCATGGATTGGGTGAAGTGTCCGAAGTGGATATCGATAAGATTATTCCTGATACTTCCAAGTCGATCAAGAAAGGTGGTCTTGCCCCATTGGGTGAATACAAACGTAAGTGGATCTTTGAAAAGCTTGATGCATACCTTAAGCAAGAGGGCTATACGTTGAATACGCCTATTAATGAGATTGATGAAGAGACTATGGATGTCATCCTCAATGGAAACGAAGGTCTCGAGCGAACAAAACGTAGTGAAGAGATATTTTTCGAAGGAGTAATTCCCTTTGTTTCACGACATGCGGATGATTCTTCTGCTGCGATAATGAGATGGGCGCAAAGCTTCATGAACAAGATCACGTGTCCAGAATGTGAAGGACATCGATTGAAAAAAGAGGCACTCTATTTCAAGATAGGAGATAAACATATTGGCCATTTGGCACAGATGGATATTCTTGATCTCGCAGAATGGTTTAAAAAAATCGATGGTCATTTTGATGAGAGTCAAAGAATCATCGCGAAAGAGATCCTGAAGGAGATCAATGCACGAATTGGATTTATTGTGGAGGTTGGATTGACCTACTTAACACTACACCGTTCAGCTAAAACTTTATCGGGTGGCGAAGCACAGAGGATTAGATTAGCTACGCAGATCGGTAGTGAATTGATGAATGTTCTTTATGTGTTGGATGAGCCGTCAATTGGTTTGCATCAGCGTGATAATACAAGGCTGATCAATTCATTAAAACGTTTACGTGATACTGGAAACTCGGTGATCGTTGTTGAACACGACAAGGAAATGATCGAGGCGGCAGATTTCGTGGTGGATATAGGCCCGGGAGCGGGCGTTCACGGTGGACAAATCGTAAATGCAGCTCCCTTTAATGAGTTGGGGCTGCAAGATTCAATCACGACGCAATATTTAAGAGGGGAAAGGTCTATCGCAATACCCGCGGAGCGGAGAAAAGGAAATGGTAAAAAACTGGAGCTATTAGGTGCTACTGGTCGAAATTTGAAGAAGGTGGATCTCCAGATCCCCTTGGAGACGTTTACTTGTGTCACGGGAGTTTCGGGAAGTGGGAAATCTTCACTGATCAATCAAACCTTGTATCCTATTCTCTTAAAGGAAATATACAATGGGGTTAAAAAGCCTCTGCCTTACAAAAAGGTAAAAGGAATAGAGCATGTTGATAAGGTTATCGAGATAGATCAGAGTCCAATTGGAAGAACACCACGGTCAAATCCGGCGACTTATACGAAGTTGTTTGATGAGATAAGATCGCTATTCGCTGGACTACCCGAGGCACAAATTCGAGGATATAAACCAGGAAGATTTTCATTCAATGTGAGTGGAGGTCGCTGTGAAACCTGTAAAGGTGGAGGGATGAAGGTGATCGAAATGAACTTTCTGCCTGATGTGCTGGTTGAATGCGAGACCTGTGGAGGTAAAAGATACAACAGAGAGACACTTGAAGTGCGCTATCGTGGTAAGTCGATCAGTGATGTGCTAGAAATGACCATCGAAGATGCAACGGAGTTCTTCAAGTCTATTCCAAAGATTCACCGTATTCTGTCAACTTTACTTTCTGTTGGCTTGGGCTATGTGAAACTTGGACAGCCCTCCACGACATTGTCCGGTGGAGAAGCACAGCGGATCAAACTCAGTTCAGAGCTCTCAAAAAGAAGTACTGGAAAAACGATCTATATACTGGATGAACCCTCAACTGGACTTCACTTTGAAGATATTCGTATGTTACTTGAAGTATTACAACGTCTGGTAGATGATGGTAATACGGTTCTTGTGATCGAGCACAATTTGGATATCGTCAAAGTATGTGACTATATCATTGATATCGGTCCTGAAGGAGGGAAAGATGGTGGAATGATCGTATGTGAAGGAACACCGGAAGCCATTGTTAAGTCTTCAAAAGATGTTTCTCATACGGCAAGATATCTCGCCGAAGAACTCGCTTAAATTACGCCTCAAACTTCTTGAATAGTACAGATGCGATATGTCCACCAAACCCAAAGGTGTTGCTCATTCCGTACGTCATCTCTTTTTTCTCTGCCTTTCCAAGCGGAAAATGATAGTGATCCTTGTAATCAGGTTCAATTTCTGTAGTATTGATCGTAGGAGGGATAATTCCTTCTTTCAATGCTAGTATGGTTGCGATACCTTCGATAGCACCTGCTGCACCAAGTAGGTGGCCCGTCATTGATTTCGTTGCGGAAATAGAAAGGTCCGATCTTTTCCCAAAAACACGCTCAGCTGCGATCAGCTCACTTTTGTCTCCTAATGGAGTGGAGGTAGCGTGCATATTGATATAGTCAATGTCATCTGCGGTGATTCCTGCCTCGCGCATAGCTTCCTGCATTCCAAGAACTGCTCCTTCACCTTCGGGGTGTGTACCTGTCAAGTGGTAAGCATCTGCTGCCATTCCACCTCCAACAACTTCACCTAGAATTGTTGCGCCGCGCTTTTTCGCATGCTCGTATTCTTCAAGGATGATGGCTCCGGCACCTTCTCCCATAACAAATCCATCTCTGGAAACATCAAATGGACGAGAAGCCGTCTCAGGTGAATCATTTCTTGTCGAAAGTGCACGTGCAGAAGAGAATCCTCCGATAGCCGCTTCATTAATTGCTGCTTCTGATCCGCCTGTTATGATCATATCAGCCTTGTCCCATTTTATATGGTTGAATGCTTCGATCAAAGCTGTGTTCGAAGTCGCACATGCGGACACCGGACAAAAGTTCACTCCGCGCAAGCCGTACTTCATGGAAATAATTCCCGCTGCAATATCAACAAGAATTCTTGGGATAAAGAAAGGTGTAAATCTCGGTGTACCGTCTCCTTCACAATATTCCTTCATTTGATCTTGGAAGGTTTGAATTCCACCATTCCCTGATCCCCAAATAACTCCAATACGGTTCTTATCCAGTGTATCAAAGTCAATGTTTGCATTTTCAACGGCTTCAGCAACGGAATACAATGCATATAATGAGAAGTGATCGTATTGTCTGATCTCTTTTACGTGGAAGTGATCTTTCACATCAAAGTCCTTTAATTCACAGGCAAATTTCGCTTTGAATTTCTCGGTGTCGAATTTGGTGATCATTCCAGCGCCGCTTTTACCATTCTGGAGTGCATTCCAAAAATCCGAAACATTATTACCTATGGGGGTTAGTGCCCCCAATCCTGTAATTACTACTCTTCTCATTTGATAAATATTTTAAAGGAATCCTAGCTCCAGCTTTGCCTCTTCACTCATCATATCTCTGTCCCAGGGTGGATCAAAGACAATGTTCACTTTTGCTGATGTGAATTCTGGTGCAGCCGCTACTTTGTCCTCTACCTCTTTTGGCATAGACTCCGCAACCGGACAATTCGGAGAGGTCAACGTCATGTCGATATCAACGTGTCCTTCTTTATTGATCTTTACTTCATAAATAAGCCCAAGCTCATAAATGTCCACTGGAATTTCAGGGTCATAAATTGACTTTAAGATCTCAACTACTTTGTTTTCTAAATCTACCATGTAATACTATTTCGATAAAGACATTAGTGCAGTCATTTTCATTTTCTTTACCATACTTGCAAGGCCATTCGCACGGGTAGGAGACAAATGCTCCTGAAGGCCAATTTCATTGATGAAATGAAGGTCAGCAGTAGCCACATTTTCAACCGTTTCACCACTTAAGACACGGATTAATAATCCAATTATTCCTTTAGTGATAATCGCGTCAGAATCAGCTGAGAAAAACAGTTTACCATCTTTTACTTCTGAGTCTAGCCAAACACGAGACTGACAACCTTCAATTAATCGGTCATCTGTCTTCTTACTATCATCGATCAAAGGAAGATCTTTTCCGAGCTCAATGATGTATTCGTATTTGTCCATCCAATCATCGTAGATGGCAAATTCATCGATAATATCTTGTTGTTTTTCTTCTAGTGTCATATCTATTTCAACATTTGAAC
>JBMSGX010000126.1:0-6929 GCA_049416285.1 Crocinitomicaceae bacterium
TTAGAGACACCGCCGCTGGCAATTAATTCCACGTTCGTTTTCTCCAAGATCTCTTTGTACAATTCCAAAGAGGGCCCTTGCAACATTCCATCTTTCGCTATATCCGTAGAGATCACTGATCGCACCCCTCTAGCTTCATATCCCTGAATGAAATCTAAAACATCCAACTCAGACCCTTCTTCCCATCCATTCGTTGCTATCATTCTGTCTTTGCAATCTGCGCCTAAAATGATCTTCTCAGCTCCAAAGGACTCCAACCAATTGATGAAGGTATCGCGATCCTTGACCGCTATACTTCCTCCAGTGATCTGGGCTGCTCCGGAATCGAATGCTACTCTTAGATCACTGTCTGATTTCAATCCACCTCCAAAATCTATGCTGAGAGATGTCTTACTTGCTATTGCGTAAAGCACTTCATGATTAATTATCTTCCCGGAACGCGCCCCGTCCAAATCCACCAAGTGTAAGTACTGAATTCCGTTCGCTTCAAACTCCTTCGCTACCTCTAACGGATCTTCATTATAGACTTTTTTGGTGCTGTAATCTCCTTTTGTAAGGCGTACGCACTTACCGTCAATTATATCTATTGCTGGAATTATTCTCATAGTTCTAGAAAGTTTCTTAAGATTTTCTCACCTACAAATGCTGACTTCTCAGGGTGAAACTGAGTTGCGTAAAAATTATCCTTGTTCAGCACAGAACTAAAGGGTTGAATGTATTCACAAACCGCTTTCGTATTAGCATTTACAGTTGCATAATAGCTGTGTACGAAATAAACATCATCTGCAGGATCAATTCCTTCAAACAATTTACCTTTTGCACTCGAGTGCTCATTCCACCCCATGTGTGGTATCAATCCGTCACCGGAAAACTTAACTACGTTGTTATCGAAGATGCCCAGGCATTCCGTGTCACCTTCCTCACTGTGTTTACACATAAGTTGTAATCCCAAGCAAATTCCTAAAACAGGCTGTTTGAGGTCTTTGATCACCTGATCCAATTTTCTTTCTCGCAAATACTCCATAGCCGAGCTCGCTTCTCCAACACCAGGGAAGATCACTTTACTTGCAGTTTTGATCTCTTCGGGATCATCGGTTATAATCGACTTATAACCTAACCTGTTCAATGCGTTCTGTACAGACCTGATGTTCCCGGCATTGTATTTTACGATCGCTATCATATTACTCCTTTCGTACTTGGGATCGTATTCTCACCCGTTTTTCTAATTGCCATTTTTATAGCCTTTGCAAATCCTTTGAAGATCGATTCGATCTTGTGGTGCTCATTCTCACCTTCAGCTTTGATGTTAAGATTACATTTTGCCCCATCACTGAATGATTTGAAAAAGTGCATAAACATCTCTGTTGGCATTTCGCCTATCATTTCACGTTTGAAATCTGCATCCCAAACAAGCCATGGCCTCCCTCCAAAGTCAATAGCCACCTGAGACAAGCAATCATCCATTGGAAGCAAGAAGCCATAGCGCTCGATCCCCTTTTTCGATCCTAAGGCCTGAGCAAAGGTTTCTCCAAGTGTTATTGCTACGTCTTCTATCGTGTGGTGCTCATCTATCTCCAGATCACCATCCACTTTCACATTCAAGTCAATTCCACCGTGCTTAGCTATCTGCTCCAGCATGTGATCAAAGAATCCTAGTCCTGTTGATATTTCGTTCACACCTGTTCCATCCAGATCAACAGTTATTTCAATGTCCGTCTCTTTAGTCTTTCTTCTCTTCGATGCTTTTCTTGGAATTGCCGTCAAGAAGCTATAAATCTCCGCCCAGCTTTTAGTTGTCAGCGCCGTTTTGCGACTGCATGAATCACCAATAAAGATACCTTGAGCTCCTAGATTTTCAGCCAGTTCGATATCCGTTTCACGGTCACCGATCACATAGGAGTTCGCCAGATCATAATCACCATAGATGTACTTATTTAACAATCCTGTTCTTGGCTTACGTGTTGGTGCCATATCTTCAGGGAAGCTTCTGTCAATAAGTATCTCATCAAACACAACTCCTTCATTTTCGAAAGCCTTTAACACCTTATTGTGAGCAGGCCAGAATGTGTCTTCGGGAAAAGAGTCAGTCCCTAAACCGTCTTGATTGGTTACCATCACTAATTCAAAATCCAGCTCTTGTGCGATCTTTGAAAGATTACTAAATACACCTGGATAAAACTCCAGTTTTTCTAAACTATCCAACTGATAATCTACTGGCGGTTCAATCACAATTGTCCCATCTCTATCTATAAATAGTGCTTTTTTCATGCTTCCAGTTCTTTTAAAGCGTTCATTAAAATTTCATTTTCTTCTTTCGACCCAACAGTAATTCGAATACAGTTTTTTATGTAACCACTTCTGTTACGCACGATTACTTTTCTATCTACCAACTCGTTATAGGTCCTATTTGCATCTTCAAATTCCACCAGTAAAAAGTTTGTGTCAGACGGATAAATCTTCACTACCTTCTTCAAGTTAGTCAGAGCAGCTTTCAATTTATCCTTTTCTTCAAGGATCGCTTTTAAACGTTGGTTGAAACCATCTTTGTCGCGCAACGCTTCAATCGCAGCTTTCTGGTTTAAAGCACTCACATTGTATGGCGGCTTGATCTTATTCATATAACCGATCACCTCCTCACTTGTTATGGCAAAACCAACGCGTGCGGCAGCTAAGCCCCAGGCCTTACTCATCGTTTGACTCACGATCAAATTCGGATATTCATTAACCAACTTAATAGCGGAATCACCATTATTAAAATCAGCATAGGCTTCATCCACAACCACAATCCCATCAAAATTATTCAGAACAGTGCGAATCACTTCGTTACTCACTGCATTACCCGTGGGATTGTTCGGTGAACAAATAAAAATAAGTTTTACACCCTTTTCAAGCCTTTGTTTGAATTCATCCAGATCTATTTCAAACGAATCAGATAATGGAACTTGGATCAACTCCACATTGTTAATGTCCGCAGATACCTGATACATGCCATACGTTGGTGTAAATGTGAGTGCCTTGTCGTGACCAGGCTCACAAAATGCCCGAAACAGGACATCTATCACTTCATCACTTCCGTTGCCTACAAAAACCTGACTAACAGATACTTCTCTTAATTCAGCAAGAATTTGCTTTAACTCATTTTGGTATGGATCCGGGTAGCGATTCAATACTCCAAACGGATTTTCGTTCGCATCAAGAAAGACGCCTTCAGCTCCACTGAACTCATCACGCGCACTGGAATACGGCTTCAGTGTTCGTATGTTTGATCTTACCAGTTCACTAATTTTCATTACTTAGTTTTTTAAGTCTTAATGTTACGGCATTTTTGTGTGCGAACAATGCTTCTGCCTCGGCCATCAACTCTACCGCTGGACCAATATTCTTTATTCCCTTTTCGTTTAACTGCTGGAAGGTTACTTTCCGCACAAAACTGTCAAATGACACTCCACTGTAGTTGCGTGCAAAACCATTCGTTGGCAATGTGTGATTTGTTCCACTGGCATAATCTCCGACACTTTCACAACTGTAATTACCGACGAATACAGAACCTGCATTTGTTATACCATCGATCCAATCTGCAGCATTTATTGACGCCAAGATCAAGTGCTCGGGAGCATATTGATTGCTAAACTCGATGCACTCTGATATATCTTTCAACTTGATCAATCTACTTGACTCAAGAGCTTTCGTAGCAACGCCTCTCCTCGGCAGTCGATCTAATTGGTCTGCTAATGCTATTTCAACATCCTTAAGAACCGTTTCATTATCTGTCAAAAGAATTACCTGACTATCCGCACCGTGCTCTGCCTGTGACAGCAGATCTGCGGCCACAAATGAAGGGTCAGAAGTCCCATCTGCGATCACCAAAACCTCACTTGGTCCGGCTGGCATATCAATCGCTACGCCATTCATCTGCACCATTTCTTTAGCTTTTGTCACGAACTGGTTTCCAGGTCCAAAGATCTTGTATGTTTGCGGTATAGATTCTGTCCCATAAGCCAATGCCGCGATCGCTTGTGCCCCACCCACTTTAAAGATCTGTGTAACACCAACTAAAGATGCTGTGTATAGTATTGCCGGATTGATCTCTCCATTTTTAGAAGGCGGGGTAGCCAATACGATATCTTTACAACCGGCTAGTTTCGCGGGCACTCCCAACATAAGAATCGTTGAGAACAAAGGAGCGCTTCCTCCAGGAATGTAGAGACCTACCTTTTCTATTCCGATACTTTTTCTCCAGCAGACCACACCCGGTACAGTTTCTATTTTCTCCACGGCTTCTTTTTGAGAGCTGTGAAACTTCTCTATATTTTGCTTTGCGAGTTTTATAGCGTCTTTTAACTCTTCTGACAAAACGGACTCAGCTTGAGCAATCTCTTGTTCACTCACTTTCAACGAATCCAATTTTACCCCATCAAACTTAGCAGTCAAACGAATCAACGCTTCATCACCATTTTTTTTCACGTCAGCTAAAACCCCTTCAACAAGGCCTTCTAGCTCATCACGCTTAATTGATGGGCGCTCACAAAGTGCTTCCCAGCTATCTTTATTAGGATCTAATTCTATTCTCATTATAGTACGATTTTGTCAATTGGAACAACTAAGATTCCCTCAGCCCCTGCTTCTTTCAACTCATCGATCACTTCCCAGAACTTTTCTTCATCGATCACAGAGTGCAAAGAACTCCAACCTTCTTCCGCAAGTGGCAGTACTGTGGGAGATTTCATTACGGGTAAAATATTACTGACCTCCTCAATTTTATCATTCGGCACATTGAGGAGAATATACTTCGTATTCTTCGCTTTTAGTACCGCCTTTATTCTGAAGATCAACTTATCCAAAATGGCCTGTTTTTCATCGTTCAAATTAGTCGATGATGCTAAAACAGCTTCAGATTTCAAAATTACCTCTGTCTCTTTCAAACCATTTTTAAACAACGTTGAACCCGAACTTACGATGTCGCAGATCCCATCAGCTAAGCCAATATTAGGCGCGATCTCTACTGATCCGGAAATCGTGTGTATTTCCGAATTAATTCCTTTTTCATTCAAGAAACTTTGAACCGTATTTGGATAGGATGTTGCGATCTTCCGTCCTTCAAAATAAGATAAGTCTGCATTTTCCACTTCCTTAGGAACCGCCAATGAAACTCTGCACTTCGAAAATCCAAGCTTCTGAATTACTTCAACCTTTCTTTGTTTTTCGATCAATAAATTTTCACCAACTATAGCAATATCAGCAACACCATCTTCCAAGTATTGAGGTATATCTGAGTTACGCAGGTAGAGGATTTCCATTGGGAAATTAGGAACATCTACTTTTAGCTGATCTTTTCCATTGTCAACTTTGATTCCACATGACTTGAGAAGTTTCAATGAATCTTCGTTCAGCCGACCACTCTTTTGAATTGCAATTTTTAGTTTACTCATTTTATTTTTTTCGTGCCTGAGTAAACCGATGGGAAATAAAAAAACCCATCTGATCTACTCAGACGGGTTTAAATATTGATACTACATATCACTATACCCACGCCTGAGCGCAAATAATAGTATGATGATGTAGTTTATTTCTTAACATTTCGTTTCCGTTAACGCGTTCAAATTTAAAGAGTTTTATTTTCTCTTCGACAATTTTTATTGAAAAATTTATTTCTTGAGCACTTTGATCGGCTCCAAACCATCAATATAAATGAGGTAAATCCCTGGATTGAAGTCTGAAATCATCACATCCTTTTTCGTGTAACCATCAATCAAAACTTTTCCGTTCAGGTCAGTCAACTTCAATTCGTTAAATGTCCCTTCAATGTGAATAACATCTTGCGCCGGGTTCGGATAAACATTAATAGACTCCGATTTTTCATCATCAATTCCAAGAGAACAATCCCACAAATAACCAATAGTAGTAGCATTTTGATTGATAATGGAAACATCATCGATCATTTGAGTCACGTTATTATCAACGTTGTACGAATAAGATCTATTTACGAGATCATCACCCGCATTCCCAATCGTCTCATTGTTTGCCAATTGAAGATTCGTTAAGTTATTAACTGATTTGTATAATACATACTCTGGCGCTTCATGAATAAGGATCTGCTCTCCAATCGAATTTTGTGTATCAAAAATTCCATTCAACTCTATGGTTTCAGGTCCTCCCCCAAAATCATTTACAAGCTCCATATATGTCACATTACCGCCGGTGTAAGACATATTGTTGAATGATCCCATGAATCCTTCTGGTGTTCCAGTTAAAGATGTAGGATCTAACACGATAGAAGTTAATTCACCTGAGACGTTATAACTAAAGTCAAAGGCTTTTGTCCAAACTCCGTTTCCGTTATCTCCGGTTTCTTCGGCCCTTATGATTCTTCCGGAAAGATCATAAATGTACTGTAACTCATGCGAAAAGTTCCCACTGACAAGCCATGTAGTATACTTCCGATCGATCGTACCATCACCGTTGTAATAAACCGTATCTCTATAGGAGAAGTTATTATCAGAAGCATTTATTCTTTGTGTTTCGAGAATATTATTCTGCCAATCTCGAATATAGACAGTGTAATTACCCATTCCCTGTCCCGATGAGATGGAATCTTTGATAACTCTGCAGTCCTGTGCATTTGAGCCCGTAGCAACAGCAATTACGCAAGCTGTTAATAGCGTAAGTAGTAATTTGTTCATAGTGGTTTAATTTATAAGCGCAATTTACATGTTTGTTTGATGCATCTGATAATTCAACTTTACTTTTTATAAAACATTGAATTGCTAACCCTTATATACCAAATCGCTCCATTCGGCATGGTTATTAATATACCTTACTGTATAAGAGCAAACCGGAACAACTTTCAACTTGTTTTCTCGAGCATATTCAAGGACCGCCGTCATCATTTCAGCACCAACCCCCTTACCTCTTAGTGCCTCGGGAACGAA
>JBMSGX010000127.1:0-6823 GCA_049416285.1 Crocinitomicaceae bacterium
CGAAATGTTTTCGTCGCTCTTCAGATTGAAGCTTCCTTTGGTTGGATTCGGATATAGGATAACATTACTTTGAGTTTGTATATCCTTTAGTCCAATGGTGTTGCCCGGTTCCGCTTCAAAGTGCATCAAACCACCTAGATCATGACCGGCAAATAAGTCTAAGTTACCGTCAGAGTCGATGTCATCTACCCAAAAGCTACTGTATTTTCCAGTGTTAATTCCAAGATATTCCGGCGATACTAGATTGAAGGTATCCGCGTTGCCAAGGTTTCCATCGATCTCATTGAAATACCAAAGTCTACCATTGTCAGCACCGATGAATAGGTGAGTTGTATCGTTGTGTCTGAAGAAGTGTGGTGCCGCAAATCCGTCAGGGGTCAGTGTCGCAACATTTACTTCTCCCAATGAATTATCCTGAAGAGCGAATTCAGGGGCATTAGCGCTACCAACATTCTTGTAAAAGTCTATTTTTCCATCCTTTCGCCCAATGATAAGATCAAGCAGATTGTCCTTATCCAGATCAAAAAGTTGGGGGTATGCATACCCTCCTGAAAAAATGGTGGTCCCAGTGTTGTCCTGATAGTTGTTCTGACCGGTGGTAAAAACAGCTCCCGCTCCTACTGATTGATTCTCATAATATGTGATCGTTCCATCTTCTATACCTAAAAACAGATCTTCATCACCATCTCCATCAATGTCTCCAAATGCAGGGACAGATTTTAAACCGTAACCTTTTCCGGAAAGATTGAAAATATCATAATCAGCATAGGAATAGATAGGATTTGTCGCTGTTCCTGTGTTTAAATAAAGTGCAGATGTACTTTCCTTCAATAAACCAGGTAGAAAGCGGAATAAGTTCCCTATGACGAGATCCTTTGATCCATCTTCATTATAATCAAACAACACAGGCATCGTGCCAGTTCCGTGTTCGATCATTTCATTTTGAAGGTGATTTTTATTTTGAAAAATGAAAGTTGGGTTGGTATTCGTGCCGATATTCTTGAAGTAATGTACACTTGTTTCATTCTCTGAAATGTTTCTCGCATTAGGACAAACTACTAAGTCTTTCACTTGATCAAAGTCTACATCAACAAAAAAGCTTGCAGGGAATAATTCCATATTGGCAGGAGTCGTATTACTCGGGAAGTTTGGATCCTGAGCGATCATTGGTGAGTTGGTGTTCGGTGCTGTTCCTCCGTTGGTAAGTAACACCAGATTCGTATAAGCTACATCCCCGATTATAAGGTCTAAAACCCCGGAATTATCAATGTCCAGTGCAAGCAGGGTCGATCCTGAGTGTTTAGGACCTCCTGCAGAAGTTGTTGGTTTATCCGACTTTAATGGGTTTGGTATACTTCCCCCAACACAAGGAGGATTAGGGTCGTTAAGGTAAATATCATTCGTGTTAGAGAATTCTGAGAATAGTCCCCAGCATTCATTTTTTTGCTCAAAGATCAATGAGTCAGGTATACCATATAATTCGACGCTTTGGTTTTGATGGTATTCGACGTGACGACCACTTATGTTAAATGTAAGAATATCAATATCCCCATCTCCCTCAACGTCTATAATTGCGGGTATGTCACTTGAACTAACGTAAAGATTGGTAAAATTGCCATTGTAAGAACTGTATATCAATGGTGAGATCAGTTCCCATTGCAAGCCATTAATTGCGTCACCTGTGTTTCTGTAAACACTTAACCCTCCAATTCCATAAGCGAAGAGATCGTCCTTACCGTCCAAATCATAATCAACTAGGGTTGCTCGATATCTAATATCAGCAGGGAACAATTGCGCTGCGTTGTATACGCTCTTGTAATACGGTCCATTTGCCCCTTGAACTTGTTCCAGAATTAAAATATTATTCGAACTTCTGTCAAAAAGAAAAAGATCCTGATCACCGTCAAAGTCATAATCGAAATCAGATATCTGGCTGTAATTGATACCTCCACCCCATGCATTGATCAATGTGTCTCCTGATCTCAGAACAGGAACATCATTTCTATTCACAAAGCCAAATTGCGCGTAAGCTCCTGATAATAAGGTTAAAAGGATGAGTGTTAATAGCTGTTTAAGCATCAATTTTTAGAGTGTTGTGAATAAAAAAGCTCAATTTCTTTAAAAGACGTGGCAACCCACACCTTCGTTTGCTGTCTATACGACAACAACACCAAACTAACGAAAAAATGCGTAAGCTTTTATCTTTTATTGCTTTAACTGTAGCATCCCTTTCTTTAAATGCTCAAGACAGTGTTTCGGTACTGTTTATTGGAAACAGTTATACTTCGGCAAACAACTTACCTTCCATCATTAACAGTATTGCAGTCTCTAAGGGGAAAGAAATTTCCTATGATACCCAACTGCAGGGTGGAGCAACTTTACAAACACATGCCTCAAATGCTGCAACGTATACAAAGATCAAAAGTAAGAAGTGGGATTATGTTGTGATCCAGGCACAAAGTCAGGAGCCGTCTTTCCCAGATACACAAGTAGATACACAAACTATTCCGTACGCGATTCAATTGGCAGACAGTGTACGAGCGAATAATTTCTGTACGAGTGTTTTATTCTTCATGACATGGGGGAGAGAAAATGGAGACCCTCAATGGGCACCGATATCAACATACGAAGGAATGCAGATGCGCTTGAGAAATGCGTACGTTCGAATGAAAGATTCTGTTCAGGGTTCAGTTGCACCAGTTGGAATGGCATGGTGGGATGTAAGAGATAATGCACCAACAATCCAAATGTACACAGCTGACGGATCACACCCGAATTACGCTGGTAGCTATTTGACTGCATGTACTTTCTACGCAGCTTTATTTGAGGATACACCTATCGGAGCAACTTTTTTGGGAAGTTTAGATGCGATCACCGCAGCACAATTGCAGTCTTCTGCTTCTGTAGCAACGCTTGACAGTTTGGAACAATGGAGTATAAGAGGGCCACAAGATCAAACTATCGCTGACTTTACCTCAAACAACTTCGATCCTGACGTTCAATTTGATAACAGCAGTTGGTGTGCTACAAGCTATACCTGGAGTTTTGGAGATGGAGGGACATCGACGGATGAAAACCCACTGTATCAATATACTTCCAATGGCACGTATACAGTTCAACTGATAGCAGAGAGCGAATGTAATTCAGATACGTTAGAACAGCAGATTACGATTAACACGGCATCTGTTATTACTAATGAAGAATCACAACTTTCTTTGAAGCATTACGCTGATGGAGACATCGTTATTTCAGGAATGACTATTCCGAGTGAGGTAGCTCTATACACACATAGTGGACAGCTCTTGGAAATGAAAAAGTCCTATTCCGTTTCAGCATTGTTCGAATTATCGAAATACGGGAATGGAGTATTTCTAATTAGAATCTCCAGCAATGACGGAGTTACCGACTTTAAAGTGATTCACCCGTAATTAGATCGTTTCGAAAAGCTCGGCGTGCATCCGGCGCACCTTTTTGCGGTGCTGAGCAGCATCTTCATCTGATCGGTATCCAATCGCGCATACAAGAGTTGCTTTGAGGTTCTTTTCCTTCAAACCAAGGATCTCTCCATATCTTTCAGAGTCGAATCCTTCCATCGGTGTTGCGTCAATACGCAATGATGCGCATGTATGCATAAGCTGACCAAGTGCTATGTATGCTTGCTTACTGTTCCAATCTTCTTTTTCCTGCTGAGACAGTTTGGACACAACTTGCTTGATGTAATCTCCAAATTTCGCAGTGCTTTCCAGCGTAACATCACGTATTTGAACGATGTTTTTCATGTAGGTATCCACGTGTTCATCGTACACATCTAAATAGGAGCAAAGCACTATCAGGTGAGAGGCATCCATAACCTGAGTTTGTCCGTACGATGCCACTTGTAATTTACACGCAATTCTTCATCCTGAATGATGAGATATTTCAGTGGCTGTAATCCGTAAGATGTAGGTACTAAACGCAGTGATTCCTTGATCACATTTACCTGTTCCTCTGTCAGCTTTTTTGACGGATCATATTTCTTAACGGCGTATCGCCAATTCAAGTCTTCAATTACTTTATGCATTCTCTTCAAGATTCATTGGAACATCCAAAAGTAATACCTTAGAATCTTCCAACGCAGTAATTTGTATTTCTTTTGATTCAGGAACACCGATAGCATCTCTTTTTCCTAATTCGATTCCATCAACGTTTACCTTTCCTTCGATCACCATCAAGTAGGAACCATTTCCGTCTCTTTTGTTTGTGTAAGAGATTGACTTGTCTTTAGATACATGACCTTTATGGATCCAGGCATTTTGATGGATCCACACCCCAGCATCGTCCGCATTTGGACTTACAATTTGAACCCAGCTATTTTCCAGCCCTTCGTCTTGTATCTTTTGCTGATCGTATCTCGGTTGAACATTTCGCTGATTCGGGAAGATCCAGATCTGAAACAGATTGAGTTCTTCGTCGGCATTTTTGTTGTACTCACTGTGCATTACACCTGTCCCGGCACTCATAACCTGTACCTCCCCAGCTTTGATCTCACCTGAGTTACCCATGTTATCTTCATGATACACACCGCCTTTTAATGGGATCGTGATAATCTCCATGTTATCATGTGGGTGAGTGGGGAAGCCCATTCCTTGTGCAACGATGTCATCATTTAAAACGCGAAGAACACCGAAATGCACTTTGTCTGGATCGTACCAGCCAGCGAAGCTGAAAGAATGTCTCGCTTGCAGCCATCCATGGTCTGCGTATCCGCGCTCATTTGCGGGATGAAAAATATTTTGTGTCGTTTCCATATTATTTATGTTTTTAACCATCTCCTCGTAATCGGAGTGTTTTGGTTTTACTTTAAACTTCATATTACAAAGATAGTTTATTATACAATATATACCATGGTAAATAAAGTTATAATTTCTGATGAATATATATTCATTCAAATCATTGATTTGTTAGATTCTCAAGGTATTATTTGCGGGTTTCATCTAAATCATTGATTTTTGTTTTCAAATCACTGTTTATGAAGAAGTTGTTCGCATTGTTTTTATTAATGTCATTTACCGGTTTTGGACAGACTCCGACCTGGTCAGATGGAGTGGGCAAGATCATTTATGAAAACTGTACTAGTTGTCACCGTACTGGTGGTATCGGTCCTTTTCCACTGGAGAATTTTCAACAGTCGAGCCCTATGGCATCAGCAATTGCCGCTGCTGTTACATCTAAAAGCATGCCGCCTTGGACGCCTAATCCGAACTATACGAATTTCGTTCATGAGCGCGTAATGGCTCAAGCTGATATTGATATGCTTAACGATTGGGCAGCTAATGGAGCGTTGGAGGGAGATCCGTCGAATGCACCACATCCGCCAACTTTCTTGACAGGCTCTCAGCTTGGAACTCCAGATCTCACATTAACAATTCCATCCTATACTGTCTCGAATAACCAAGATGAGTATAGAAACTTCGAATTACCATCAGGATTGGCTCAGGCTGTTTATGCGAATGCGGTTGAGGTGATTCCAGGCAATTCGGAGATAGTTCATCATGTTCTGGTTTTTAGTGATTCAACAAATAACCCTATTAATCCGACAAGTATGGGAGGGACAGGGTCAGCAGCATCCGAGTTGATTTATGGATACACCCCAGGAGCACAACCATATTACACTCCTGGAGGAACAGGTTTTAGGTTACCGGCAAATACTAGAATCATTTTACAAGTGCATTATGCTCCCGGAAGTGCTGGACAGTCAGATGCAACTATTGTAAATTTTAAAACAGATGCCACACCACAAAGAGAGGTAAAGGTAGACGCGATATTAAATCATGCCAACATGACGAATGGACCTTTATTCATTCCCGCAAATCAGGTTGAAACATTCAATCAACAATTCACTGTTCCCGGAAACTTTACGCTATTGTATACTTTTCCGCACATGCATTTATTAGGGAAGAGCATCCGTTCTTGGGGTAACTTACCTATTACTGGAGATACAGTTCGCTTAATAGATGTTCCAAATTGGGATTTTCATTGGCAGGATAATTTTGTGTTCCCGAATGCCATTCCTGTGCCAATAGGAACTGTTTTAAGGTCTGAGGCTACTTACGACAATACAGTGAATAATCCTGAGAATCCATCAAATCCACCACAAAATGTCTCTGCGGGCGAAGGAACCTTTGACGAGATGATGCTCGTTTTCTTTGCTTATATGGATTATCAAAATGGCGATGAATTTCTAATTGTAGATGATCGTATTCTTGCGAAAGGCGGAACAATTATTTGTCCAGGTCACACAACAAGATTGGAAACTATACAAGGTATTGGTTACACCTATCAATGGTATTTAGACGCAGTAGCAATTGCTGGAGCAACTGACTATTTTTACGAAGCTTCAACTGCAGGAGATTATACAGTGCAAATTTCGTTAGGTGCAAATACCTCTTTATCTGATCCTGTGACATTGACGGTAAATACTCCACCAACTGCCACGATCAACCCTCCAGGAAACACTTTAATTCCAAACGGCGGAAGTATTACGTTATCTGCTAATACTGGTGCGGGGTATTCCTATCAATGGTACTTGGATGGTAATCCGATCTTTGGTGCTTCAAATTCGACCTATGATGCCACGGCCGCTGGAGACTATACAGTTGCTGTGAATAATGGATGCGTTACTGTTTCAAATGCTCAAACACTTACAGCGGAGTCAACGAGTATTTCCACCATTGAAGAAAGTGAATTGAGAGTTTATCCAAATCCATTCAATTCAACAACCATTGTAGTGGTGGATAAACGTTACAATTATTCTGTTTGTGATCTCACCGGTAAAGCAATAAAA